>JBHALY010000015.1:0-25497 GCA_041827905.1 Neisseria dentiae | reverse complement strand
GCCATCAGGGCCAGCACGCCCGACACGATAATTTTCCAGTTTTGCGCCACCACGTTCAAATCCAACGCCATGCCCACGCCGAGGAAAAACAGACCGAGCAGCAGGCCGCGGAAAGGTTCGATGTCCGCCTCAAGCTGGTGGCGGAAACTGGATTCCGACAGCAGCACGCCGGCCACAAACGCCCCCATCGCCATCGACAGGCCGCCTTCTTCCATCAGCAAGGCCGCGCCCAGCACCACCAACAGCGCCGCCGCCGTCATCACCTCGCGCGCTTTCGATTTGGCCAACACGCGGAACAGCGGGTTCAGCAGCCACAAACCGGCCGCCACCAGCACCGCCACCGATAATGCCGCCGTACCCAGTTTCACCCACACCGAGCCTGCTTCGGCGGCATGCGCCGGATCATGCGGCGCGAGGAACGACACAATCGCCAGCAGCGGCACAATCAGCAAATCCTCAAACAACAGAATCGACACCATACGCTGCCCGCCGCGGCTGGTCAGCTCGTTGCGCTCGCCCAATACCTGCATCACAATCGCCGTAGAGGTGAGCACGAAGCCAGAAGCGCAAACGAAGGCCACTTGCCAAGGGGCATCGAAACCGAAAATGCCCACCAGCGTGAGCATAAAGGCCGCCAACACCACCTGCAAACTGCCCAAGCCGAAAATCTGGCGGCGCAAGGCCCACAGATGCGAAGGGTTCATTTCCAAGCCGATGATAAACAGGAACATCACCACGCCCAATTCGGCAATGTGGATAATCGCCTGCGGGTCGTCAAACAGTTTCAGGCCGAACGGGCCAATCACCAACCCAGCCGCTAGATAACCGAGCACCGAGCCCAGCCCCAGCCGTTTGAACAAAGGCACGGCCACCACCGCCGAGCCGAGCAGGGCGACCATTTTAATCAGTTCGCCCGCACCTTCTGCTGCCATAAAATACTCCGGAAAATAAAGAAACTGTTGAGATTATTAGAATAAGAAACGCCGCATTTTACCCGACTTGGCACAAATCGGGCCGAAGCTTTTGCAAAATAACAGGCCGTCTGAAACTTTCAGACGGCCTGTTTGCTGCGCACAAGTTAATTAAAACTCCAGCTCGGCTTTCAGCCAATAAGTGCGCGGCATACCCAGCACGGCGAAGCTGCGGTCGTATTGGCCGCGCTGAACCTGCCAGTAGTTTTTGTTGAACAGGTTTTCCACCGCACCGCTAACCGTTAAGGTGTTTTTGCTGCCCAATTTGGTTTTATAACGCGCGCCCACGTCCACTAAGGTGTACGACGGGAACGAGTAGGCTTTATCGGTGCGCTGGTAGGATTTGCCGAAATATTGGACATTGCTGCTTAAAGTCAAACCCTTAACAAACGGTGTATCCCATTCGACACCGGCTTTGGCAATCACATTCGGATTGGCAACCTGCACGCCGTCAACAAATGTATCGGCATAGGTCGGGTAATCTTTCACGCGCGATTGCAGATACATAATGCCGAAACTCGGGCGCAGGGTTTGGTTTAACAGGTTGGCGTAAGTGTTAAATTCGATACCGCGGTTACGCTCCGTACCGCGCGGCTTACCGGCCAGGCCGTTGGCTATATAAGCAGCCGAATTGGTGCGGTAATAGCCGGGACGGGTAATCTGGAAGGCATTCAGCGTGGTAACGAAATCACCCCAGTTTTTGCGCACGCCGATTTCAAACTGGCGGCTGACGCGCGGGTCGGACATACCCGTGTCGCCCGTATCCGTATCGGTGGTTATTTCTCCCGGCTCCAGATCTTCCATATAGTTACCGTAAACCACCAAATCAGGCGAAGGCACCCAGGCGGCCATGGCCATGGGGCTGAAGCGGGCGGCATCTGCACTCTTTCCTTCTAATTTGTCTTCCTGATCAACCATTTGATAGCGGCCGCCCAAAGTTAAGCGGTATTTATTGTTAGCGAAACCCAAGGTGTCGGATAAGGCAAAGCTGTTAACCTTGGTGCCGGTGTCCAAGCTGGTGCTCATCGCCGTCGGAATGGTGGGGCTGTATGCCGCCAACTGGTCTTCAATACTGGTTGCGCCGTAAGGTGTAATTACGCGGCTGCTGTTGGCTGCGCTTTGTGCGCTTTGCAGCGTGGTGCGGTTACGGATAATGCGGTCGAATGCCGCGCTCCAGTTGTGGCTCACCGGCCCGGTTTCAAATTCGCCGCGTGCCGCCAGGTTCATGCTCAGGGTGCGGAAATATTGGTCAGTCATACGGGCGCGGCCGGTGTTGTATGCCAAACCGCTATCGGTAACAGTCGGCGAAATCAGCGTGCCGTAATAGCGCGCTTTGTTGTAACCGATGCCGCCGGTGATTTGCACCGGTGCGTCAAGGTCGTATTCAAACGTCAGCATATTGGTTTGGCCGACGGTGTTCTGCCAGTTCCAGCTCGGCAACAGGTTGGTTTTGCCGTCGGGCGCGTCAAACAGGCGTCCGTTGGCGTTTTGGATATCCTGAATACGGGCGCGGCCGCCTTCGGCTTTGCGCTTAGAATAAATGGAATCGAACGCCACACGCAGTTTCTCGCCGCGGTAGTCGGCATTGAGCGCGAATTCTTTATTGTCTTCGCTGTAACCGTCGCGCGGGGTGTCGCCGTGGCGCAGCTTGCCGTTCGCGCGCACGCCGAACTGTTTGTCGCTGCCGAAACGTTGGCCCAAATCGAATGTGCCTTGTGCGCGGCTGTCGCTGAACCAGCCCAAACCGATTTTGCGGTTGCCTTCGTCTGCGGCTTTTTTGGTTTCGATATTCACCGCACCGGATACCGCACCTTCGGGATCCATGCCGTTTACGGCGGTGGAAGCGCCTTTAATCAGCTGCGCCGAGCCGACTTGAACGCTGGATGTGCCCTGTGTGCCGTACATACCGGCCAGGCCGTTTACGCTGAATTGACGTGCGTCTAACTGATAGCCGCGGAAATACAGGCCGGTGAGCGTGTTGCTTTCGCCGCCGAACTGCCAGGTGGAAGCATCGTTTTTGGCGATGGCATCCACCAAAGTGCGCGCTTCAGTGTTGTTGAGGGCTTTTTCATCGTAGTTCACCACGGTAATCGGCGCGGTAAAGGCGTTGGCCTTGCCGAGCAAGCCCAAGTTCACGCGGTCGCGCAGGTCGCCGTCGCTGGCGATGGAATAAGATTTCGCCGCCTTGCCCTTCACCACCACGGTTTCGATTTCGGCATTTTCGGCAGCGGCGGGTTCCGCAGACGTATCGGCATAAGCCCATGCCTGCAAAATCAGCAAGGGCAACAAAGCGATTTTATGTGTCTGTTTTTTCATACGCATTCCCTGTTAGGTTAGATAAAATTAAACAACGGATAAATCAATTTTGATAATTATCTTCACTTGCATCAGTTGGGCGTATTATAATTCGAAGTTATCGGAATATTAAAAAAACAGCTTTGTAAAATTTTTCAATCCGTTGTTTTTGCTTCACAAATATTCTTGTTTATATTCACATTGTTTACATTTTACAAACATGGCCGATAACTTCCGCGGAAATGTTTACCGGCTATATATTTACCGGCTATATATAGGCCGTCTGAAAACGTTTCAGACGGCCTATCACCGTGCGCTTCAATCAATATGGAAAAATGGCAAATCGAACTCAACGACAGCCCGATGTGGCTGCTGCAAACCCTCGGCGGCGTGATGGCCTCTTTGGTGCTGATTGTTTTCCTAGCGGGCAAAACCCGTTTCGGCAAACAGTTTTGGTATATCCTGCGCCCCTGCATCGATAAAAAAAGCGGCGCCAAAACCGCGCTGGTGGTTACGCTGATGGTGCTGCTGCTGCTCACCGAAATCCGTTTAAATGTTTTAAACACTTTTTTCTACAACGGCTTATATAGTGCCCTGCAAGATGCCAAAGCGCAGGCGTTTTGGTTTTTCGCGCTGATTAACGCGGGCGTGGTGCTGATGCGCACGTTTAACGGCATCGTGAACGATTTTCTCGATCAGGCACTGGCAATTAAGTGGTCGGAAAAATTAAACGCCGTGCTCACCGAGCGCTGGCTGGCCGATAAAAACTATTACCGCCTGCAAATGCGCCGCCATGCACCCGATAATATCGATCAGCGTATCCAACAGGATGCGCAGGAATTTATCGCTTCCACCATCGAATTTATCCGCGGCATGCTCAATTCGGTGATTTCAGCGATTGAATTCACCATCGTTTTATGGGGCTTGTCGGGCATTTTGAGCCTGTTCGGCTTTGAAATCCCGCGCGGCATGGTATTTTTCGTGTTTGTGTTCGTGCTGCTTTCCACCGTGGCGGCGATGTGGATAGGCAAACCGCTGATCCGCTATAACTACGACAACGAAAAACTCAACGGCGACTACCGCTATTCGCTGATCCGCGTGCGCGACCACGCCGAGAGCGTGGCGTTTTACAACGGCGAATGGCGCGAACGGCAGCAGCTTGGCGAACGTTTTGCCGCCATTATCCGCAACCGCTGGAAAATCGCCCGCCAAAGCGTTACTTTGAACGGTTTCAACGACCTGCTCACGCAAGGCGTGCAGCTTTTGCCGCTGATGCTGCAAGCCCCGCGCTTTTTTGCCGGGCAGATTAAAATCGGCGATATGCACCAAACCGTGCAGGCATTCAACCGCCTGCAACGTGCTTTATCGTTTTTCCGCAACTTCTACGAAGAATTCACCGCCTATCGCGCCCGTTTGGAGCGTTTGAGCGGTTTTCTCACCAGCGCCAACCAAATCAAACAAACCGGCAAGCCGCAGGTTAACGAGGTTTCAGACGGCCTCTCGCTCGAAAACGTAACGCTCTACCGCCACAGCGGTGATGTGTTGCTGGAAAATCTGAATGTGAGCGTTCAAAGCGGCGATTCGCTCTTGATACAAGGCCCCAGCGGCTGCGGTAAAACCTCGCTGCTGCGCACGCTGGCGGGCTTGTGGCCGTTCGGCAGTAGCGGCATCATCGGCCGCCCCGCGCACCGCGATATTTTATTCGTGCCGCAACGCCCCTACACGCCGCAAGGCAGCCTGCGCCAAGCCGTGTGCTACCCCGATATCGACCCGCACCACCCCGATCTGGCCGCCGCCATGCAGACCTGCTATCTCGGCCACCTCGCCGACAAGCTCGACAAGCCCGACGATTGGCAAAACCGGCTCTCGCCGGGCGAATTGCAGCGCGTGGCGTTTGTACGCATTCTGCTCACGCGACCGAAAGTGGTGTTGCTCGACGAAGCCACCGCCGCGCTCGACGAACCGACCGAAGCCGCGCTTTACACGCTTATCCGCGAGCGCCTGCCCGAGAGCATTATCGTGAGCATCGGCCACCGCGGCACGCTCGCGGCCTTTCACAACCGCCGTATGTTTGTGGGCGAAGCGGCCTGCGGCTAAGGCCGTCTGAAACTTTCAGACGGCCTGAGACCTTTGCCAAACCCATTGAGGCCGTCTGAAATGTTTCATTCCGTCATTATCGGGCTTGACCCGATGATCCGGCATTTGCCGTTCAGGCGAAAGTGGATATTTCAAAAACATCCGGCGCTGGATTGCCGGGTCAAGCCCGGCAATGACGAACGGGGGTTCCCGGAATCGTGTTTAAGTTTTCAGACGGCCTCAACGGGTTTGGCAAAGGTCTCGGCCTGTATTGTAATATTGCTGAAACATTACGCCGCTATACTGCCTTTCATTCGTTAACTTCCAATGAAAACGCGTTATGGACGGGCTTCACCAAAAACTGAAACGCCAGCACCTGCTCGACACGCTGTTTGTGGGCACCACCCGCTTTTTTGCCCTTTTGGTTCTGGCGAGTTTGGGCGGCATTCTGATTTCGCTGGTTGTCGGTGCGCTGCCGAGTATGCGCGAATTCGGCTTCGGCTTTTTCACTTCGTCGGAATGGGATGCGGTGCAGGGGCGCTACGGCGCGTTGGCGCCGGTGTACGGCACGCTGGTTACTTCGGCGATTGCGCTCTTGATTGCGGTTCCGGTCAGCTTCGGCATCGCCGTTTTCCTTACCGAACTCTGCCCCGCCTGGCTGCGCCGCCCGCTGGGCATCTGCGTGGAACTGCTGGCGGGCATTCCTTCGATTATCTACGGCATGTGGGGATTGTTTGTGTTCGCCCCCGTGTTTTCCGAATATATCCAACCGTTTTTTATCGAAACCGTCGGCAGGCTGCCGGTGGTGGGTGCGCTGTTTCAGGGTGCGCCCATGGGCATCGGCCTGTTTGCGGCCGGGCTGATTCTGGCGATTATGATTATCCCGTTTATCGCCTCGGTGATGCGCGACGTGTTTGAAATCACGCCCGCCATGCTGAAAGAATCGGCTTACGGCCTGGGCAGCACCAAATGGGAAGTGGTGCGCCACGTGGTGCTGCCCTACACCAAAACCGGTGTGGTCGGCGGCATTATCTTGGGTTTGGGGCGCGCGCTGGGCGAAACGATGGCGGTAACTTTCGTTATCGGCAACACCTTCAATATCAGCAGCAGCCTGTATAACTCGGGCGTGTCGATTACTTCCGCGCTGGCCAACGAATTTGCCGAGGCGGTTGATCCGCTGCATCTCTCTTCACTGCTCTATCTGGGTTTGATTCTGTTTGTGATCACCTTTGTGGTGCTGTGTATTTCTAAACTGATGCTGCTGCATATGCAGCGCAACGAAGGCAGCAGACACTAGGAGCATGGTTATGGAAAAATCCGCCAACAACCCCGTTTACCGCCGCCGCAGGCTGCTCAACCGCTTCAACTTAACCATGGCCTGGCTCACCATGGCGTTCGGCCTGTTTTGGCTGGGCTGGATTTTCTATACATTGTTCTACGAAGGCTTCAACGGCTTGGGCGCCGGCATCTTCCGGCTCGACACGCCGCCGCCGGGCATGGAGGGCGGCCTGCGCAACGCCATCTGGGGCAGCCTGCTGATTACCTTAAGCGGCCTGTTTATCGGCACGCCGGTGGGGATTTTGTGCGGTATTTTTCTGGCTGAATTCGGCCGGCGCAGCAAACTGGCGGCAGCCACCCGCTTTATGAACGATATCCTGCTCTCCGCGCCTTCCATCGTAATCGGTTTGTTTGTGTACGGCCTGATTGTGGTGCCGCAAGGCCGTTTTTCGGGCTGGGCCGGTTCAGTTGCCTTGTCGCTGTTGGTGATACCCGTGGTGGTGCGCACCACCGAAAACATGCTGCGGCTGGTGCCCGACAGCCTGCGCGAAGCCGCTTATGCGCTGGGCACGCCGAAATGGAAGCTGGTGGGCATGGTTACGCTGCGCGCGGCCAAAGCCGGCGTGTTAACCGGCGTGTTGCTGGCTTTCGCGCGGATTGCCGGCGAAACCGCGCCGCTGCTGTTTACCGCACTCAACAACCAGTTCTTCAGCACCGACATGAACCAGCCCATGGCCAACCTGCCCAACGTGATCTACCAATTTGCCATGTCGCCCTACCAAGACTGGCACGAGCTGGCTTGGGCCGCCGCCCTGTTAATCGCCCTAACCGTGCTGGCCGCCAATATCGGCGCCAGAATATTGAGCGCCCGCAAGCATTAAACCGGCTTTTCAGACGGCCTCTGCCCGCAACCCGTATCGAGGCCGTCTGAAAAAGCAAACACAAGTTTTAAAGATTAATTTAAAAGATTAACGATAAGGATTCCGCCATGCAGGCCAAAATCACCGTGCGCAATTTCAACTTCCGCTACGGCAGCTTCCATGCCCTGAAAAACATCAATATCGATATCCCCGCCAACCGGGTAACCGCCTTTATCGGCCCTTCTGGCTGCGGCAAATCCACCTTGTTGCGCACCTTCAACCGAATGTATGATTTATATCCCGATATGCATGCCGAGGGCGAACTGCTGCTCGACGGCCGCAGCATCTTGGGCAAAGAAACCGATTTGAACCTGCTGCGCGCAAAAGTGGGCATGGTGTTTCAGAAACCCACACCGTTTCCCATGAGCATCTACGACAACGTAACCTTCGGTGTGAAACTGTATGAAAAATTAAGCCGCAGCGAATTGGACGACCGCGTAGAATGGGCGCTGAAAAAAGCCGCCCTGTGGAACGAAGTGAAAGACAAACTCAAACAAAGCGGCAACTCGCTTTCGGGCGGGCAGCAGCAGCGCCTGTGCATCGCCCGCGCCGTAGCCTGCAAACCCGAAGTGCTGCTGCTCGACGAACCCACTTCCGCGCTCGATCCGATTTCCACCGCCCACATCGAAGAGCTGGTCGGCGAGCTGAAAAACGACTACACCATCGCCATCGTTACCCACAATATGCAGCAGGCGGCGCGGGTGTCGGATTTCACCGCCTATATGTATTTGGGCGAAATGATAGAAGTGGGCGACACCAAACAAATATTCACCAAACCCGCCCGCAAAGAAACCGAAGACTACATCACCGGCAAATTCGGCTGATTGCGGCTTTCAGACGGCCGCCCGACCAAGCAAAACGAGGAGGAATACCATGCCCCAAGTGAATATTCTGGCAATCGAAGACGAAGAAGCCATCGGCAGGCTGATCGGCTTCGTGCTGGAACAGGCAGGCTTTCAGGTAACGGTGGTGCCCGGCGTAGAAAACGCCCTGCCCCTTTTGGCCGCCGAACTGCCCGACGTGGTGCTGGTCGACTGGATGCTGCCGGGCGCATCCGGCCTGCAATTGATCAAACAACTGCGCCAAAACACCCGCACGCGCGATTTGCCGATTATCCTGCTCACCGCGCGCGGCACCGAAGCCGACAAAGAACAGGGCCTGAACCTCGGCGCCGACGACTACGTTACCAAACCGTTTTCACCGCGCGAACTGATTGCCCGCGTCAACGCCCTGCTGCGCCGCCGCGCCCCGCAGAAAACCGAACAAACCATTGAGGCAGGCGGCTTAACGGTCAACCCCGCCGAACAAACCGCCAGCGCCAACGGCACGCCCGTTGCACTCGGCCCCAGCGAGTTCAAACTGCTGCACTTTTTCATCACCCACCCCAACCGCGCCTACAACCGCCGCCAACTGCTCGATTTGGTGTGGGGCGACCATGTGTTTGTGGAAGAGCGCACCGTTGATGTGCACATCAGCCGCCTGCGCCGCGCCCTCGAAGAAGGCGGTGCAGGAAACTGCATACAAACCGTGCGCGGCCTCGGTTACCGCTTCTACACCGAAAACGGCGAAACGCCATGAACCTGATACGCCGCCACCTGCTGAGCTTTGCCGCCCTGTTGCTGGCCGCAGCCGTGCCCGCCTATTTTTTGGGCGGGTTCGCTGCCGTCAGCGGCGTGTGGAGCCTGCTGCTGTTTGCCTACCTGCTGCTGCACTGGTTTCATCTGGCGCGCCTGATCCGCTGGCTCGCCAACCCCAAGCTGCGGCTGGTACCGCGCGGCTACGGCATTTGGGACAGCATCTTCAACACCCTGCTGTTGCAGGCCAAAAGCCGCAAAAAACGCAAACAGCAGCTCGGCCGCTCGCTGCAACGTTTCAACCGCGTTATCGACGCCATGCCCGATGGCGTGATTATTCTCGATCAGGAAGGCCGCATCGAATGGATGAACCGCCTGGCCGCCGTGCATCTGGATTTGGATTTTGAAAAAGACCAAAACGGCATCTTAAAAAACCTGATACGCACACCCGAATTCCACAACTTTCTGCAACAACCGCTCGACACCGCCCCGCCCACGCTGAAAATCCGCCTTTCAGACGGCCTCAAACCCCGCAGCGTGATGCTCACCCGCACCGCCTTCGAAACCCGTCTCGAACTCTTGGTTACGCAAGACATCAGCGCCGTCGAACAGCTTAACGAAACCCGTTCGGCCTTTATCGCCAACGTATCGCACGAATTGCGCACCCCGCTCACCGTTATCAGCGGTTTTCTCGAAACCCTCGCCGACATGCCCGACCTGCCGCCGCACCAACGCACCGAATTCATCGGCCTGATGCAGCAGGAAAGCGGCCGTATGCTCAACCTGATTACCGACCTGCTCACCCTCGCCCGCCTCGAAAACAGCGGCGGCGGCGAAACGCAGAAACAAACCTTCAGCCTGTCGGCGCTGGCGGAACAAATCTGCGCCGAAGGCCGCGCCCTTTCAGACGGCCGCCACCAGTTCCACAGCCATATAGCCGAAAACATTTTCATCCACGGCACCGAAACCGAACTGCACAGCGCCTTGGGCAACCTGGTGGCCAACGCCGTGCGCTACACCCCCGAAGGCGGCAGCATCACCGTTTCGCTGCACGACAACGGCACGGCCGCCGAATTTTCCGTGCACGACACCGGCCCCGGCATCGCCCCCGAACACCTGCCCCACCTAACCGAACGCTTCTACCGCGCCGATGCCGGCCGCAACCGCAAAAACGGCGGCACCGGCCTCGGCCTCGCCATCGCCAAACACGCCCTCGCCAACCACCGTGCCGTGCTGAATATCAGCAGCAACGTGGGCGAAGGCAGTACGTTTTCAACACAATTGGAAAAAGCCGAAGCGGCTGAACAGCCGTAAAATACGGCAGTGTTTCCTTGGCCGTTTTGCAGCGGAACACGTTCACTCAAACGGCTTCTTTTGCCAATAAGGCTTGCTTGTTTTCAGACGGCCTCGAAACACATCTTCCCCGCCGCCCAATTCAAACACCAGCGCGCCCGACAAATCCGTTCTCAACAATGCCGCGCCGTGTGCTTTCACTCGGTTTTGCACGGCTGCGGCGGGGTGTCGGTAGGCATTGGCAAAGCCGCTGGAAGCAACGGCGTAGTGCGGCGACACGGCGTTGAGAAACGCACCTGCCGACGAAGAATCGCTGCCGTGATGCCCCAGCACCAGCACTTGGCTGTATAAACCCGCACCGTATTTTTCCACCAGCGCCAGCTCGCCGCGCCGCCCCAAATCGCCCGTTACCAACAAAGCCTGCCCGCCCGCAACCGCGCGTAAAACGCAGCTTCGGTCGTTATCCTGCGCCGTTTCGTTTTCAGACGGCCTCAACAGCTCGAAATGCACGCCGTCCCATTGCCATTGTTTTTCTTCGCAAAACGCCGCCTGCGGGTAAAACTGCGGCTGCCCCGCCAGAATTTCGCGCGGCTGCCCGGCCTGCGCCAGGACTGCGAAACCGCCGTCGTGGTCGGCATCGTGGTGCGACAACACCAGCATATCCAAACGGCGCACGCCCGCTGCATTCAAGTTGGGCAGAATCTGCGCGGCCGCCGCCGTTTCGGTGCCGGTGTCGAACAGCAGGTTGCGGTTGCGGGTTTGCATCCACACCGACAAACCCTGCCCCGCATCCCACACGGTAACGTTCAGGCGGCCTTGCTGCGGCACATTCGGGCTGTAAAACACAAAACCCGCCAACACCAGCCACGCTAACGGCTTCCAGCCCGAACCGCGCGGCAGCAGCACGATTAACGCCGCCACCGCCGCCAGCGGCAGCAACAGCGGCGGGGCGGCAGCGACGGCATATTCGGGTGCATATTCCGCAACCCATTGCACCAGCCGCAGCGTATATTCGCCTGCCGCAGCCGCCAGCCACTGCAAAGGAGCAAGCGGCAGCAGCGAAGCGGCCAGCGCCAGCGGTACCAACACCCACGAAAACCACGGAATCGCCGCCGCATTTACCAACGGACTCAACAGCGGCAGTGAAGCAAACAGACTGCCCAACGCCACCACCGACACCACCGTTACCGCCCATTGCGCGCGCACCGCCAACCGCAGGCCGCGCTCGTTCAGACGGCCTGCCGAAGCCCACAACAACGCCCCCACCAAACCAAACGATAACCAAAACCCCGCCCCCAAAACCGCAGCCGGATCAAACAGCAACACCAACGCCAGCGCCTGCCACCAACCCGTCCACACCGACGCACCGCTGCCCCGCCACCACGCCCACGCCAGCGCCAGCAGCATCAGCACGCTGCGTTGGGTCGGCACCGAAAAACCCGCCAAACCCGCATAAAACACCGCCGCCGACAAGCCTGCCGCCAGCACCCAAAGGCGCGGCGTTTTCGGCACGAACGGCAACACCCGCAGCCCGTGTTTCACCAGCCAGCCCGCCAACACCGCCACCATGCTCACATGCAGGCCGGAAATGCTCACCAAATGGTTCAATCCCAGCGGCCGGAACGACTGCCACGCTTGCCCGCTCAAAGCCGACTGCTCGCCTATGCTCAACGCCCGCATCAGGCCGAGGCCGTCTGAAAAATCCCGCCCGTGCGTATCGGTATTCTGCCAGCGGCGGCTGATATGTTCCCGCCACCGCAGCAGCAACGGCGGCCCGCCGCCGGCCAACGCCTGCCGCTCTTTGCCGAGCGTGCCCACGCCGCCGATGCCGCCCGCCAACGCCCACGCTTCGCGGTTGAAGCCGATGCGGTTTACCTCGCCCACCGGCGGCCGCACCCGCGCCTGCACGCGCCAGCGGCTGCCCGCCGGCCAGTCGCGCAACTGGTAGTCGGACAACTGCAAGCGGTAATGCCGCCCGCCGCCGTCCACCGCTTTTGCCGTAAAACGCACCCGCTTATCGTCGCGCTGCGGCAAATCCGCCACTTCGATTGTTAAAGGCACCGAGGCCGTCTGAAACATCGGCCATTGCTTATCGAGCGCCGACTGTGTGCGCCAGATGCCGTATAAAGCGCCGCTCAAACACAGCAGCAGCCACGCCGCCGCCCGAAACCGCCAAGCCAGCGCCAGCAGGCACAACCATGCAGCCGCCAATACCGTCCACGACGGTACGGCAGGCAGGGCAAACGAAGCGGCAACACCCGCCGCCCACAACGGCAGCCACGGTTTCGGCATAATGATTTCATATAAGATAATAAATAAAGGTATTATATGAACCGTATGGGTTATCGGCAACCGGCCGTCTGAAAACCCGAATATGACGTGTGTGCTTTTCTTAAGTTGATCGGCCAATATAACAAAGGCCGTCTGAAATTTTTCAGACGGCCTTTTATCAAAAACAAATTTAAAAACGTTTAAACCGCTTTAAATCGAAGCGTTCACAAACGCAACCAATTGGCCTTTGGCCAGCGCGCCCACTTTGGTGGCGACGTTTTGGCCGTTTTTAAACACCATCAGCGTGGGAATGCCGCGCACGCCGAATTGAGACGGAGTTTGCTCGTTTTCATCGATGTTGATTTTCACCACTTTCAAGCGGCCTTCGAATTCGGCGGCCACTTCGTCGAGAATCGGTGCAATCATTTTGCAGGGACCGCACCACGGTGCCCAAAAGTCCAGCAATACGGGCACGTCGGATTTCAATACGTCTTGCTCGAAGCTCGCATCGGTAGCGTGTACGATTAAGTTGCTGCTCATAGTGTGTTCCTCTTTACGGTGAATGAAGGTTCATTCGGTTAATTAACGTGGTGTAGCATATGGCCTGAACGGCAAAATTTCAAGAGCCTGCGTGCGCCAATAGTTTTTGTGTATAGTCGGCATCGGGTTTGGCAAACACTTCTTCCAGCACGCCCTGCTCCACCACCTGCCCGTCTTTGAGCACCATCACACGGTGCGACAGAGCGCGTATCACGGCCAGGTCGTGGCTGATAATCATCAGGCTCAAGCCGTGCCGCTGCTGCAAACCGGCCAATAATTCAAGAATCTGCTGCTGCCACTGCACATCGAGCGCGCTGGTCGGCTCGTCGAGCACCAGCACCTGCGGCCGCACGATGATGGCGCGCGCAATCGCCAGCCGCTGCCGCTGCCCGCCGGAAAAGGCGTGCGGATAGCGCTCGAGAATGTCGTCGGGCAGGCCCACCTGCTGCAACACTTCCACCACACGGCGGCGCATTTCGGCGTTGTCGGTGTCGGGTTCGTGCACGCTTAGGGCTTCGGAAACGATTTCAAACACGTTCATGCGCGGGTTAAACGCGCCGAACGGGTCTTGAAACACTATCTGCACGGCTTTGCGCGATTGGTTGTTCCATGCTTCGCCGTTGATTTTCAGACGGCCCGAGCTTTCCATCAGGTGCATCACGGCTTTGGCCAGCGTGGTTTTGCCGCTGCCGCTCTCGCCGATCACGCCCAGCGTTTCGCCCGCCTTCAAATCGAACGACACCGGCGAAAGCAGGGTTTTCTGCCGCTTTTTAAACCAGCCCGCGCGCTCGGGAACGGCCACGCTGATGTTTTCGGCTTCCAACACCGTCGGCGCGCCTGCCGGCAGCGTTTGAACCTGCCGCGCCGCGCCTGCGTTAAGCAGCATTTTGGTGTATTCGTGCTGCGGGTTGGCGAACACTTCCGCCGCCGCCCCCTGCTCGACAATCCGTCCGTGGCGCATCACCGCCACATCGTCGGCAAAACGGCGCACCAAATTCAAATCGTGGCTGATGTAAACCAAAGTCATGTTGTGCGCGGCTTGCAGGCGCGAGAGCAGATCGAGAATCTGCGCCTGCACCGCCACATCGAGCGCGGTGGTCGGCTCGTCGGCAATCAAGAGTTTCGGCTCGGCCGCCACCGCCATGGCAATCATCGCCCGCTGCCGCTGCCCGCCCGAAAGCTGAAACGGATAGGCAAAGGCTTTTTCTTCGGGATGCTGTATGCCCGTTTCGGCCAGCAGCTCCACCGCCCGCTCCCATGCCTGTTTGGCGTTCAGGCCCAGATGCAGCGACAGCACTTCGGCAATCTGTTTGCCCACGCGCATCACCGGATTGAGTGCAGTCATCGGCTCTTGGAACACCATGCCGATTTCTTTGCCGCGCAATTTCTGCAATTGGCGCGGGCTTCTATCGAGCAGGTTTTCGCCGTTAAATTTCAGACGGCCTGTTAACGACACGGCGGGGTTCAGCCGCATGATGCCTTGCGCCAACACGGTTTTGCCGCTGCCGCTCTCCCCCACCAGCGCCAGTTTGCACCCTTCGCGCACCGCCAGATTGATGTCGTGCAGCACTTGGCGGCCGGGGAAAAACGCATTCAGATTGTCGATTTCGAGGATGGTGTTCATAAGCATTATTTTTCAGACGGCCGTTTGTGCCGAATATAGTGAATCCAAATTAATCTTCAGTACAAGGCAGCAAGCCGCAGACAGTACAAATAGTACGGAACCGATTCTGTCGCTTTAGCGGCTTACAAAATCGTTCTCTTTGAGCTAAGGCGCAGCAACGCCGTAATGGAATAAATGGGTTCACTATAGGTTCAAAGCGTTATTTGCCGTAAAAAAAGCCGGGCTGTTTCAAAAGGCTATTTCAAAAAGGCCGCCGCCACGGCCACCACCGTCATCGCAAACAGGATTTTGCGCAAGATGTCTGGCGAGAGTTTCAGCGCAATCTTCACGCCTATCATCGAGCCGGCGGCATTGCCTGCCGCCAGCACCAAGCCGACGTCCCACCAAATCTGCCCTCGGGCGATAAACACGGCCAGCGCCACCACGGTAAACGCCAATGTGCACACCAGCTTCAGTGCATTGGCGCGCAACAGGTTGTAGTGCAGCAACCCGGCCAAAACGGGCAGCAGCAAAAACGCGGTGCTGGCCTGCACAAAGCCGCCGTAGATGCCGACTACAAACAGCAAAACCGACGCTCCGCGCGTTTCGGCCACTTTTTTCTCTTGCGCGTTTTGGGGCGGCAGCAACAATTGCGGCTTGAGAAAGGTTAAGGTGGCCACACCGAGAATGCAGGCCAGCAGCGCAGGTTTTAAAATTTCATTAGGCAGCACCGAAGCCAACACCGAGCCGGCCAGCCCGCCCGCCACCATCGGCAGCAGAATCCCGCGCAAATCATGGGTGGGCAGTGCGCCCGCTTTTCTGAAACCGCGGATACCGGCCAACGACTGAAAAAAGATGCCGACGCGGTTGCTGCCGTTGGCGATGTCGGGCGGCAAACCGAATGCCATCAGCAACGGCAGAATCAGGTTGGAACCGCCGCCCGCCAAAATATTGATGATGCTGGCCACAATACCCAACGCAGCGATGGCCAGATAGTGCCACAGGCTTAAATCCATTATTGTAAACTTTGTATAAAGTTTGCCGCATTCCCGCGTAAACGGCATGGCTGAAGCCGGGTATTTCAGACGGCCTTAAGGTATTTTTGCTTTTGCAAGCTGTTGAGGCCGTCTGAAATGCCAGACCCCGTCATGCTCGGGCTTGGCCCGAGCATCCCGCCTTGCCGGCATTCATTGAAAAACAAAAGATGCCCGGGTCAAGCCCGAGCATGACGGAGTTTGTTTTAAGGTATCGAAATAACTCAAAATTCCGCCCGTTATTAAAACTTTTCAGACGGCCTTATCCGTTGCCTGCCATTACCTGCACCAAACTGCACCCGCACCGTCAGGCATATTCGTGAAACACCGAGCGCACGCGCGCCAAATCTTCGGCGGTATCCACCCCTGCGGCGGGCACGGTTTCGGTGATTTCCACCGCAATCGGATGGCCGTGCCACAACACGCGCAACTGCTCCAGCGATTCGTCGGTTTCGTGCGGCGACGCGGACAGGCCGGCGTATTGCTGCAAAAAGCCGGCGCGGTAGGCATAAATGCCGATATGGCGCAAAGGGGAAAAACCCGCGGGCAGGGCTTGTGGGGAAGCGGCCATCGCATCGCGCGGATAGGGAATCGGCGCGCGGCTGAAATATAACGCGTTGCCTGCGGCGTTCAATACCACTTTCACACAGTTCGGATTGAGAAATTCGGCCAAATCGCGGATGGGGTGCGCGGCGGTGGCCATCGGCACTTGGTTTTTCACCAACAGCGCGGCGGTGCGGTCGATCAATTGCGGGTTAATCAGCGGCTCGTCGCCCTGCACGTTTACCACTACGGTATCCGGCGGCAGACCGAGTTTGGCGGCGGCTTCGGCCAAACGGGTGGTGCCGCTTTCGTGGGTGGCGGCGGTCATCACGCTGGCGATGCCGTGCGCCCGGCAGGCGGCTTCGATGTCGGCGTGGTCGGTGGCCACAACCACGCGTTCGGCGGCGCTTTTGGCCGCCTGCTCCGCCACGCGCACCACCATAGGTTTGCCGTGAATGTCGGCCAGCGCTTTTTCGGGCAGGCGCGACGACGACAGCCGCGCGGGAATCAAAACGGTAAACGCGCTCATGCGTGCAGCTCTTCTTCGGTTAATTCGCGCGCTTCGTTTTCGAGCATAAAGGGAATGCCGTCTTTAATCGGATAAGCAAGTTTGCTCTGGCGGCACCATAATTCCTGCTTGTCTTGTTTATATTCCAAGCTGCCTTTGCATACGGGGCATACGAGGATGTCTAGAAATTTCTTTTCCATAAAGGGTCTGCTTTCCTGTTTATTGGCAGGTGTTTTTGCCGCAAATGGCCTGATTGATTTCGCGCTGCATTCTCCCGCCGTTTTTCTGCTGGAATGCCTGCATTTTCGACTGCATCACATTCATCATCGGCGTCATGGTTGCTTCGAGATATTGCGGCATTTTGGCGGTGATCGAACGGCCTACGGGGGAGCCGTAAAACGCAATCATCGCGTCCACTTCTTCCTGCGTATAAACTTTCTGCACGCCTTCCACCGCCACGCGGCGGATTTCGGCACGGGTGCTTTTATCGTTTACTTCGCGCATATATTCGTTCATATGGCGGTTGATGATGCTTTCTACCTTTTTGCGTTTGTCGGCCGGAACATCGGACATAGACTGCTGCACCGACGCAGCGGTTGCGGCAGGCATGGCTTTGGCGGTGTCGTCCATCATTTTGTCGAAATTCTGCACGTCGAACAGTTTTTCTACCGAAGCCTTGCTGGCAGGCGCGGCTTGGGCCAAACCTGCGGCCACGCACAATACCGCCGCACACATCAATCGGGTTTTCATATTTATCATCTTTATCATCCTTTTTTCAGTTCAAATTTCCGGTTCAAATCTTCAGACGGCCTGCAACAAAAGCCGCCAAATCGGGTTCGATTATCGCACAAACAGGCAGCACCCACACGTTTTCCCATTGGCCGTCTGAAAGTTTTACCGCATCTTTTTCGGTAACCAACACCACATCGGCCTGCGGCAGATCGGCGGCAGACAAAGCGGCATGATCGGGCAGCGCCCGCGTTTCGGCCAATACGATACCCAAGCTGCGCAGGGTGTTGAAAAAACGCTCGGGCTTGGCAATGCCCGCCACCGCCGCCACGCGCAGCTGTTTCAGACGGCCTGTATCCAAATATTCGTTCGGCTGGTTGAAGCGGTAGATTTTTCCTGCCTGCAAACGGCTGTGAAATATGTTTTCATGCAGATGTGCCGCATCTTCCCTACCCGTGCCGCCGCTCAACACCACCGCATCCGCCGTTTGCAGGCGGCTCAAAGGCTCGCGCAGGCCGCCGTTGGGCAATAAATCCAAATTACTCCTGCCCGCATCGGCGGCAGGAAACACCGCGATTTCCAAATCGCGCCGCAAAGCATAATGTTGCAGGCCGTCGTCGGTAATAATCAGCTGAATATCAGGGTGCGCCGCCAGCAACGCCCTGCCCGCTTCCGCCCGGTTGCTGCCCACCGCAACGGGTGCGCCGGTTTGGCGGTAGAGCAGCAAAGGCTCGTCGCCCGCCTCCGCCGCCGTGCTGCCGGGCTGCAACACATAAACGCCGCTGCCCGCGCGCCCGTAGCCGCGGCTGATAATGCCCGCCTTGATGCCGCGCACCTGCAAGCCTTTTACCAGCGCCGACACCACCGGCGTTTTCCCCGCCCCGCCCGCGTGAATGTTACCCACCACCGCCACCGGCACGGGCAGCTTTTCGCTTTTCAGACGGTCCGTCAGATACAACCGCCTGCGCATGCCCGAGGCCGTCTGAAACAGGCGCGACAAAGGCCACAGCAGCAAGCTCAAAACAGGATTGGGCTGCTGCCAGTGGCGTTCGATAATTTGATGGAGTTTGGGCATTCAGACGGCCTTGTTGAATATTTATTGATAGGTGATTTTTCCGGTATCGCCGATGGTAAATTTTTTCTGTGCCGTCAAAACCTGAATCAGTGTTTCAATTTGCTGCTCTTGTAGTTTTAATGTGGCTTTAAACGAGTTTACCAACGCTTTTTTGCTTGTAGGCTTGTTTTTGGCACATTTTGTAAAAAACTGATTAGCCGCCTGTATGATTTTTACGTCTTCTTGGTTATTAACGATAATAGGTTGTGCCGGCTTCCCGGCTGGGGTAATAAACGGTGCATATTCGATTTTATCGCCCGCCTGCTTCAATATCTGCTTTTTCTTCAAATAAGCAATCAAGGTATCAATATCATTATCTGCCAAATCATAATAACAGCCCGCTGCTTTCGTTCTTATCACATTTTGTAGGGCAGTTACGGTTTTTGCTTTAGACGCTTTAACCTGCTTGGTTAAAATTTCCAATAATTCTTCATGATTTACAAAATGATAGCTCAACAGACCATTACTTTCAGGTCTAATGAATTCTTTTGCTTCAAACTTGGCAACAATCTCTTCCGCTATCTTATGCTTTTCTTTCAAATCCAAACTTCCAAGCTCTTCACATAAAATAAATTTATGGATTGCCGAAATCAAATTGCCCCTGCTGTGAGGGCGGAAAACATTTTTTTTCATTAATGCCTGTGCAACTTTCTTTTGACACTCCCCTATAAACTTAGTGTCTTGATACGGCAAGATTTCTGCTGCAACGGCACAGCTAGTTACCGCTTCGTTTTGTAAAAAAGGTGAGGCAAGCAGCATTTCTTCTGGCCTGAGTGCCTCTTCCAAACTGTCCAACCTCACAATACCGCGACAAAGATATTCGGTTTTCAAGTGTTCAACCAACACATCAAAACCACTGTCACGCGACAAAATACACACCAACGCATCTTTGTCTTGCTCTGTAATTCTGCCCAAATAATAAGCCAGATAGAAATCCAGCGCATTTTTCCCCGTTTTAGCCACACGCACAAAATGAACGTTTTTGCCGAAACGGCATAAGGCTTCACACAGTTCTACCGACAATGCTTTTTGTTGCAGCTTACCCAAAAACAGCCAAATATGGCTGCTTTCATCATCTAATCCAATCAATTGGGCAGGATCGGGCTGAACATTTTCAAAGTCAATCAAGATATGTTTCATCTTTTACCCCCTTAGTAAAAAATATTTGATTAATACAACGAGGCCATATGAAAAACAATTTCCACAATAGCATTTATATTTTTGTTTTATTTTGAAAAATGTATATAAATAACATATTCGCAGGCGGCCATCAAAATGCTTTCAGACGGCCCGTATCAAGATATTTGGCCGCTGTTTATAAGCGCTTGCCCGCATACGGCTTGGGCGATTTTCTCGGTGTGTTCCGTCCTACCCCACTCGCCCGGCTCGGGTATGCCGTTGCGTGTGGTGCGGATATTAGCCTGTAAACGTTTTTGGCAGTCAACCAGCACGGGCCAAGTATGGGCGCTCATGCGTCGTTCGAAAAAATACAGATTGGCCTGCACGGTATTTTTATCGCCGTTTACCGCCAACAGCTTATTGGTATCTACCGCAACAAACCGCAATATTTGCGGCTTGTAGTAGCTCCAGGGTTTATAGGGAGCGGTTTCTCCTATTTCGGCCACCACAACCGTGCCTTGCGGCAGCAACGAGCGGGTGTGGCCGTACCATGTGTATTCGCTGTATATCTGAAACAGCAGCATACCCAAGCCTGCGCCGGCGGGCACCAGCCATTTCGGTAGCTTTTTAAACAGAACACGCAGGCCCAATACGATGCCGGCGGCGCCCAAGCCTGCGAAAACTGTGGCAATAAGTTCCCAAATCATGATGTGCTCTCTAATTCGGCGGAATATTCCGCCCGGTATTTTTAATCTTGGCGGCCATACAAAAGCCCCGCCTGAAAATGTTTCGATATTATATAGTGAAAAAACTTTATTTCTGCCCCTGCGTTGCTGCACCTTATGCGGGGAACGGGTTTCCTCGCCATATCAGGAAAAATTCGGGCTTCCCGAAAGAAGCCCGATAAAGCGAGATTTAGTGGTCGATGGCCTGTCCGGCACCGCGCGGATAGCGAACGCTTTCCACCAAATCCTGTACGTCTTGCGGCGGCGCTTTGCCTGCGGAAGAAACCACAAACGCCACAACAAAGTTGAGAATCGCACCTACCGCACCAAACGATAAGGGTGAAATACCGAACAACCAGTTGGCTTCCACGTTTTCAAAGTTGTTGGTGCCGGGGATAAAGAACCAGCCCATATACAGGAAGATATATACGCAGGTGGAAATCAAGCCTACCAGCATACCGGCGGTTGCGCCCGCGCTGTTGATGCGTTTCGAGAAAATACCCATCATCAAGGCGGGGAAGATGGAAGCGGCTGCAATACCGAATGCCAGCGCCACCACTTGTGCGGCAAATCCGGGCGGGTTGATGCCCAACCAGGTGGCCACCACAATCGCCAGCGTCATGGATACGCGGGCTGCCATCAGTTCGCCCTTTTCCGAAATATCGGGTTTGAGGGTTTTCTTAATCAGGTCGTGCGACACGGCTGAAGAAATTGCCAACAGCAAGCCTGCTGCGGTGGAAAGTGCAGCCGCCAAACCGCCCGCTGCAATCAGGCCGACAACCCAACCCGGCAGATTGGCGATTTCAGGGTTGGCCAATACCAGAATGTCGTTATTCACGGTCAGCTCGTTACCCTGCCAGCCGCGCTCTGAAGCAGTGGCTTCAAAAGTTGCGGATTTATCGTTGTAGTATTGGATATGGCCGTCGCTGTTTTTATCCTCAAACTTCAGCAAACCGGTGGTTTCCCAGTTTTTCATCCATTCGGGGCGGGCTTCGTAGCTCAGGGACTGCTCTTTCACGCCGTTCGGATACACGGTATTGATCAAATTGATACGGGCCATCGAGCCTACTGCGGGAGCGGTAGTATAAAGCAACGCGATAAACACCAACGCCCAACCGGCAGACGAACGCGCATCGGATACTTTCGGCACGGTAAAGAAACGGATAATCACGTGCGGCAAACCGGCGGTACCGATCATCAGCGACAAAGTGAACAGGAACATATTCAATTTATTCGGCACATCTGCGGTATAGGCCGCAAAGCCCAAATCGGTTACCAGCAAATCGAGTTTTTGCAGCAGCGGCACACCCGAAGCGGTGTCGGTGCCGAACAAACCCAACGGCGGAATCGGATTACCGGTTAAATTGAAAGAGATGAATACAGCAGGAATGGTATAGGCAATAATCAACACCACATATTGCGCAACCTGCGTATAAGTAATCCCTTTCATACCGCCCAACACGGCGTAAAACAACACCACCACGGCGGCAATCAAAAGGCCGGTTGTGTTGCTTACTTCCAAGAAGCGGGAAAACGCTACGCCGGCACCGGTCATCTGGCCGATAACGTAAGTGGTCGAAGCGATCAGCAGACATGCAACGGCCACCAAACGGGCGGTGCGGCTGTAGAAGCGGTCGCCGATAAAATCGGGCACGGTAAATTTGCCGAATTTACGCAGATACGGAGCCAGCAGCAAGGCGAGCAGCACATAACCGCCCGTCCAGCCCATCAGATAAGCAGAGGCGCCGTAGCCGGTCATCGCCAGCAAGCCCGCCATCGAAATAAACGAAGCGGCACTCATCCAGTCTGCCGCGGTTGCCATGCCGTTCAACACAGGATGCACGCCGCCGCCGGCAACGTAGAACTCTTTGGTCGAACCGGCGCGCGCCCAAATCGCAATACCGAAATACAACGCAAAAGACGCGCCCACGAAAATCAGGTTAATCACAAATTGGCTCATAGTCTCACTCCTCGTGTACGCCGTATTCTTCGTCGAGCTTATTCATTCTCCACGAATAAAAGAAAATAATGGCGATGAAGGTCAGAATAGAACCCTGCTGGCCGAACCAGAAGCCCAAATCCGAACCGCCTATTTGAATGCCTGCCAATGCGGGACGCAATATAATGGCAAACCCGTAAGAACATATAGCCCAAACAATCAGGCAGGTCATAATAATGCGGACGTTCGCTTTCCAGTAACCGGCGGCATCATGTTTATCGGTAGACATGATTGTTTCCTCCTTGCTTTTTCAGATTTCTTCTTAGATAAAGGGCCGATATGGCGGAAAATACTTAAATTTTCCGTCAATATCAGCTATTTGAAACAAACCACAAGCTGTTGCGCTATGTAGTTTCAGGTGCAGAATAGCATAGATTAAACCTATTGCAATACACTTCTTTACAAATCTTTTATTTTTCAAATTAATCCATTGATTTTTAAATGAATAATGTATATAAAAATCATTAATTTATTAAAATTCAATAAAAAAAGCATAAGCAAAATTTATCAAATCCAAAAAGAATTTTGATATTTAAATGTAACATATTGATTTTAAGAAATAATAAAATTACATAAAAATTACAAAACACAACAATCGGCATTATCCAGCAATTTCGGCATAATATTGCGTAATATACAGCCGTAAAAATCCCATAGTAAACAAAATAAAAACGATGCGGCGTTATCCGATGTCCGGCTTTTGAAATAAAGAGATACCCGAACCAAGCCTGTTTTTTGCAAACTGCCCTGCCCATATCAAAGGCCGTCTGAAATATTTTCAGACGGCCTTTGATATGGATTCCAACCGTGTTCACTTGCTCTGTTTCGGCAAGATAAAACGCACTCTCAAACCGTTGGGGCTGATATTTTCGGCGATGATTTTACCGCAGTGCTGATGGATAACGTGCTGGGTAATCGCCAAGCCCAAACCGGTGCCCGGTTTGTGTGCACTGCTGTCGGCACGGTAAAACGCAGTAAAAATATGCGGCAGCTGCATTTCATCTACGCCCGGGCCGTTATCGGTAACATCCACCAACCAGTTTTTGGCATCTTGGTGCAAAAACACCTTGATCGTGCTGCCTTCGGGGCTGTAGGCCATGGCATTACGGATAACGTTGTCGAAAGCGCGGTAGAGGAAACCCTCGTTGGCATATAACTGTGCATTTTCCGGTACTTTTTCGATTTCGAGCAATACGTTTTGGCTGTTTTGCTCTGCGACTGCCTGGCTGTCTTCCACCAATTGCGTGAAAAACGGCACCAGTGCCAAATTGTCTTTTTCTAAAGACATATTCGATGTTTCCAAGCGTGAAAGCGTCAGCAGCTCGCCTACCAGCGTATCCATACGGGTCAGCTCGCCCTCCAAACGCTTCAAATACTGCTCCTGTTTTTGCGGCTGCGACTGAATCAGGCCGACAATCGCCTGCATGCGTGCCAGCGGCGAGCGCATTTCATGGGAAACGTGGT
The DNA here is from genome assembly GCA_041827905.1 of Neisseria dentiae. Lineage (GTDB taxonomy): Bacteria > Pseudomonadota > Gammaproteobacteria > Burkholderiales > Neisseriaceae > Neisseria > Neisseria dentiae_B. The sequence continues at coordinate 1,441 of JBHALY010000015.1, read as the reverse complement.
GCAGCAAATGGCGTTCTTTGGCTACCAGTTTCTGCAATTGGGCCGCCATTTTGTCGAACTGGTCGGCAAGTTGCGAAAGTTCGTCGTCGCGGTCGTCCATCTGCTGGGAAATACGGGTTTCCAAATCGCCCGCAGCCAGGCGGTTCATGCCGAACCCCAACACGCGGATAGGTTTGATGATGTTGTTGGTCAAAATATAGGCCAACAGCAAACCTACCAAAATAATAAATGAAAGAATGATAAATTCGTGCCAAATCGGCTTCAGATGCAGGCCGGGTATGAACAGCGGGCTGGGCAGGCGCTGGATTTGCTGGTTGTCCCAGTTACGGATGAAAAACAGATATTCCTCACCCCAACGGTCGAACTCGATGCGCGCCAACTCCGAATTGGGGTTTTCAATGGCAAACTTGCGCGCCTCTTTAATCATTTTTTCTTCTACCTGGCGGTTCAGAATATCTTTTTCTTCGTCGCCGGTAATCACAAACACATTGTGTGCAACGGGGTTTTCTTTCCACTCGTTCAAAATTTCGCGCGCACCCTGCTCACCGCGCACTTTGAATGCGGAAACAATGCTGCCCATCAGTGTGGTTTCGATGGTACGCCGTTGTTGGAATTGGTTTTCGGCTATGGTGTTCTGAACCAGCCAGAACGAAAAACTCGCCACGAATATGGCGCAGATGATTACTGCGCAAAACGTGGCGAATATGCGTTGAAACAGTTTCATTTAGCTGTTTATCTTTTCATCAGTTTTTCACAAACAGGTAACCCAAGCCGCGCACGGTTTGAATCAGGGAGGCGTCGCCCAATTTGTGGCGGATGCTGGAAATGTGCACGTCGATACTGCGGTCGAACTTGGCCAGTTTGCGGTCGAGCGCTTCAACCGACAGCGTTTCTTTGCTCACTACTTGGCCGGCATGGCGCATCAGCACTTCAAGCAGGTTGAATTCGGTGCTGGTCAGCTCCAAAGGCACATCTTTGATGGTAGCCTGACGCTTGGCCGGATACAGCACGACATCGCTCACCGAAATGCTGTTGGGGCTGCTGGTTTGCTCGCCCGATTGCTGCGCACGGCGCAAAATGGCGTTGATACGTGCCAGCAGTTCGCGCGGGGTGCAGGGCTTGGGTACATAATCGTCGGCACCCATTTCCAAACCGATGATACGGTCGATATCGTCGCCTTTGGCGGTTAACATAATCACGGGAACGGTGCTTTGGTTACGCACGTTTTTCAATACGTCCAAACCGTTCATTTTCGGCATCATCGAATCCAACACGACAACATCGTATTGGCCGGATAAAATTTCCTGCACGCCGGCTTCGCCGTCGGGCACGCTGTGTACGCTCAAACCTTCGGCCGTTAGGTATTCGGTTAACAGCTCGGTTAACAAAGCATCATCATCTACCAATAATACGCGACTCATGGTCTGTCCTTTATATGGTT
>JBHALY010000014.1:0-4950 GCA_041827905.1 Neisseria dentiae | reverse complement strand
GTCGGCCGCCATTCGCCCAAATATGCCATATCGGCCGCATACGACATTTCGCCGGTAACGTGCGAGGTGTAGCGCGCCACGGCAAAAAAACCGCCCGCGTTGATTGCGCCCGCCAGCATGGCCATCAGATAGCCGAGCAGGCGGAAACGCGCATCGCTGATGTTGTGTTCGTGCAGATAGGGTTTGTCGGCCTGCCAGAACGGCGGCGCGTGTTTGCGGCTGCGGCGCGGATGGGGCGCGGGTTGGTTTTCCATGCGGATGCGGCGGATCAGGCGGTGTGATGGCCGATATTGTACAAGGCCGTCTGAAAAAATATAAGGGCATTGCGCCGCTTTGCTTTTTGCCCAAACAGACCGCTAACACCTATGCCTGATTTTTCAGACGGCCTGATGAATATTGACAAGATTGAGCTTGACCTTCACCTAAGGTTAAAGTTTATAGTTTGCCACACCTTATCATTAATAACTTATTTAAGGAGTTTGTTATGAAGCTAATTGGTAAAAGTTTAGTAGCTGCTGCTTTACTTGCGGTATTGGCTGCGTGTGGTCAGGCAGAGACACAAAAATCACCATCTGAGACACAGGTTTCCGCCGCATCGTCTGCACATGATATGCATGCCATACATGGTAGTAATGCAAAAATGTCGTCTCATTCGGCGGAATATATGCAGTCTATGGGCAAAATGCACGATGAGATGGTAAAAGCCGCGCAAAAAGCAGATGCCGATGTGGCTTTTGTAGAAGGTATGATTCCCCATCATCAAGGTGCGATAGAAATGGCCAAGATTGAATTGAAATATGGCCGTGATCCTGCCATGAAAAAATTGGCTCAAGAGATTATTGATGCACAACAAAAAGAAATCGGCTTTATGCAAAACTGGTTGGATCATGCAGCCAATAAAGAACAAGTTAATCCGCAGAGCGAACACGCCAAGGCTTATTTGGCCGATATGGGTATGCACGATAAAATGATGGCAGGCGTTCATCATGAAAATGCCGATGCTGCTTTTGCATTGGGTATGATTCCGCATCATCAAGGGGCAATCGAAATGGCAAAGATAGAACTCAAATACGGTAAAGACGAGCAAATTAAGCAACTTGCACAAGCCATTATCAATGCCCAAGATCCGGAGATTCAATTGATGACCAATTGGTTGAAAGCACAAGGCATACAGCCGTAATCAGTATTAATTCTCTAATGATATGGTATTCGCATTGGACTCTAGGCTGAGATCTTTGCATAAAACCAATTCAGATCTGAAAACGTTTGTGTCTCGTCATTCTCACGCAGCGGACTTGCGAAGCTAATGACGATAATTGGATATTCAAACGGCCTAAATGAATTTTTCAAAGTTATCAGGCCGTCTGAAAATATTTCAGACGGCCTGTCGAAAAATGCATCCCCTTTCTGACTACTACTAGAGATACTCGGGTCAAGCCGAGTATGACGCAAATGTTTTCGATATTGCTGTGAATGTAGTGAATACTGCCAAGCCCAACGTTCAGCCGCCGGTTAACGCCATCACGCGGATGATTTTTTTCGGGTTTTCAACAAATTCGTGCTTTTCGGGCTTTTGCAGCACCGCCGCGCGGATGGCCTGCTCCAGCTCGGCGTCGGTGCAGCCTTCGCGCAACAGCGGGCGCAGCGGCACTTTGTCTTCCTGCCCCAAACACAGGTGCAGGTTGCCGGTGGCGGAAAGGCGCACGCGGTTGCAGGTGGCGCAGAAGTGCTGGCTCATGGGGGTAATCAGGCCGAGGGTGAAATCGCCGCTGCCGCTTTGCCAGTAGCGCGCGGGGCCGCCGCCGATTTTGCCTTCGAACGGCGTGAGGTTGAATTTTTGCTGCAATTGCGCCAATACGGGTTGCAGGCTCACCTTGGCATGCGCCTGGCCGGTGGCACCCATGGGCATGGCTTCGATTAAATTGAGGATAAAGCCGTTTTCGATGCAGAAGGCGACCATATCGTCCAAATCGGTGTCGTTCACGCCTTTGAGCGGCACCATATTGATTTTGATGCGCTCGAAGCCGGCTTCTTTGGCGGTTTTGATGCCGGCGAGCACTTGGGGCAGGCAGTCGGTGCCGGTGATGTCTTTCACGCAGTCGCTGCGCAGGCTGTCGAGGCTGATGTTCAAACGGCGCACGCCCGCTTGGCGCAGCTCATGGGCGTGTTTGCCCAACTGCGTGCCGTTGGTGGTGAGGGAAATATCTTCGACGCCGGGCTGACGGTTGATTTCGGCGGCCAAACCGGCCAAGCCTTTGCGCAGCAGCGGTTCGCCGCCGGTAAGGCGGAAGCGCTTGGTGCCCAGCCGGGCGAACGCGGCCGCTATGCGGGCCAGTTCTTCGAGCGTTAACCAGTCTTCGGGCACGGCGAAGCCTTTGAATCCTTTGGGCAGGCAGTAGGTGCAGCGCAAATCGCAACGGTCGGTTACGGATATGCGCAGATAATCTACAGTGCGGCCGAATGCGTCGGTTAACATGATGTGGTGCTCGCGGTATGTGGTGTGTTAATTGTATGGCCGCGCACGCTTTTTGTTGATGATGCGTTGTGGTTAGCGGCTAGTTATTTCGGTGAATATACAGGCCGTCTGAAAGAATAACAAGCATAGGCTGTTATTCTTTCAGACGGCCTGTTGCAGCTATATCAAACGCCCATCAGCGGAACCAGCACCGGCACCAGCGCGGCGGTAAGCACGCCGTTGAAAATCAGCCCGAGGCTGGCATAGGCGGCGAGTTTGCGGCTGCGGTCGAGCGATGCGGCGATGCCCATCGCGTGCGAAGCCGCCCCCATCGACATCCCCTGCGACGTGGGCAGCTTGATGGTGCTGGCGCTCATCAGCCTGAAGCCGACCATCTGCCCCATCATACCCGCCAGAATCACAGTGGCGGCGGTGATGGCGGGAATGCCGCCGATAGCGCGGGTGATTTCGATGGCAATCGGGTTGGTAACCGATTTGGCCGCCAGCGACAGCACCACTTCGCGCCCCGCGCCCATCCACTTGGCGATATACACGCCGGTAACGATGCCGGTTACGCTGCCCGCCGCCTGCGACACGATAATCGGCAGCCACTGGCTGCTGATTTTTTTCCAGTTGAGATAAAGCGGCACCGCCAGCGACACCACCGCCGGTTTCAGCCAAAAATCGATAAACGCGGCCGCTTCGTGATAGGTTTCATAATCGATGCCGACGGTTTTCAAGTAAACAATCACCGTGGCCGAACTCAACACCACGGGGTTGCACAGAAAACTGCCCGTGCGGGCGCGCAGCACATTGGCAACCCAATACACGGTTACCGTGATAAACAGCAGCAAAGCCGGATGCGCGAGCATTTCCATCACCAAAACCTCCGCATCAGCTCGTGCACCTTGCCGGTAACGAACATCACCAGAAACGTGCTTACCAGCGTGGCGGTGGCGATGGAAAGCAAATCGCGCCCCACCACATCGAGATAGCTCATCACCGCCACGCACGGCGGTACCAGAAACAGCGACAGGTTGCCCATCAAAACATCCACCATCTGCTGCAACCAAGCGGTTTTCACCCAGCCCATATGCAGCGCGGCAAACAAAAAGCCCATGCCGACAATGCTGCCGGGCAGCTTGATGCCGGTGAAATGCACCGCCGCCTCTCCCACGGCCAAAAAGCCGAAAATAATGCTCAACGCTCTAATCATGGTTCGGTTTCTCCTTTTTGTTTTATTTATTATTGCGCCGGCGGTTTTCAGACGGCCTGAAGCACTTGCTGAAACCGCCGCCGCCACCATAAGGCAGGCTTTGAAGCGTATTTCTTTAAATTATTAATTAATCGGAATCATACCCCCGCACAGGCCGTCTGAAAAGACAGGCGGCGGTTTTCAGATTTAGCAGATCGAGACCTTTGCAAAAAAGCCGTTTTAATCCTGAATGTATTATATTTCGTCATACTCGGGCTTGACCCGAGTATCTCTTTTTCTTCTAAAACAAAAAGATGCTCGGGTTAAACCCGAGCATGACGCAAGTGTTTTAAGGTGCCTAAAAGAATTTTGCAAAGGTTCAGGCCTGAAACCTTTCCTTCCGCAAACAAAGAACGGAACCCTTTCGGATTCCGTTTTCCATTCTGCATCACCCTCAGCAAGCGTAGGTTGGGTTGGAAACCCAACATAAATTTATTTCATTGTTTCAAGACGTTGGGTTTGGCAACCCAACCTACCGCTCAACATGTTTATTCAATTTATTCAGATAAACACTTTTTCAGACGGCCTTTCCTCCCGCCAACAAAAAACGGAACCCTTTCGGATTCCGCTTTGCTCCCAACCTTTCATATTCCCATCTCCGCGCCGCCCTCAGCTTTTGCGGTAAGGGTTTTCCACGCCGTCTATCAAGCGGTGCAGGTATTCGCGCAGCTGTGCTTCGCCGCAGCCCATCAGCAGCGCGTCTTCAAAAGCATCTTGGGCGGCTTGGTAAAGCTCGGTCATGTTTTCCGTCATCACCTTGATTTTTTCGGTGCAGGAAACGATTTCGCCGTTGTCGCTATACCATTTCGGCATTTCGGGCATACTCATCATAACAGCCTTAATTCAAAAAGCGCGAAGGATCGTTTTTCTTCACGCGGCGGGCGGTGGCGTATTTGGCGTTCCAATATTTGTTGTTCAGGCTGGTAATCTCGATGCGCTTGCCCGCCCTCGGAGCGTGGATAAAGCGGTCGTTGCCGATATACAGCCCCACATGCGAGATGCGGCCGCCGCCCATCGTGCGGAAAAACACCATATCGCCCGGCTGGAGGTTGCTGCGGCTCACATACTCGCCCGTTCTGGCCTGCTCGGCCGACGTGCGCGGCAGGCTGATCTGCATACTGCGGCTGAAAATATGCTGCATAAAGCCGCTGCAATCGAAACCCGTCCGCGCAGACGAACCGCCGTAGCGGTAGGCCACGCCGAGCAGGCCCATCGCACTGCCGATCAAATCGTCGGCATC
>JBHALY010000013.1:0-31299 GCA_041827905.1 Neisseria dentiae | reverse complement strand
TTATCGTGGCCATGCTGCAAATGCTCAGCCCGATTAAAAATCTCGCCAATATCAGCATCCCCATGCAAACCATGTTTCTGGCTTCAGACGGCGTTTGCCAGTTTTTAGACACCGAGCCGGAAAAAGACACCGGCACACAAACCCTGCAAAATGTTTCAGGCCGTCTGAAATTTGAAAACATCGATGTGCGCTACCACGCAGACGGCAAAAAAGCCTTGGACAACTTCAATCTCGACATCCGCCCCGGTGAGCGCGTGGCTTTGGTGGGCCGCTCCGGCAGCGGCAAAACCACCGTGGTCAACCTGCTGCCGCGCTTTGTCGAACCCAGCGCCGGCGCGGTTTATCTCGACGGCACCAATATCGCCGACCTTACCCTGGCCAACCTGCGCGAGCAGTTTGCTCTGGTGTCGCAAGACGTGTTCCTGTTTGATGACACCCTCTTGGCCAACGTGCGTTACAGCCGCCCCGAAGCGAGCGAAGAAGAAGTATTGGCCGCACTGAAAGCCGCCAACCTGCAAGACTTGGTGGACAACTCGCCGCACGGCCTGCACCAACCCATCGGTGCCAACGGCAACCAACTCTCCGGCGGCCAGCGCCAGCGCGTTTCCATCGCACGCGCCATTTTGAAAAACGCACCGATACTGCTGCTCGACGAAGCCACCAGCGCGCTCGACAACGAATCCGAACGCCTAGTGCAACAAGCCTTGGAGCGCCTGATGCACGGCCGCACCAGCATCATCGTCGCCCACCGCCTGACGACCATCGAAGCCGCCGACCGCATCATCGTGATGGACGACGGCCACATCATCGAGCAAGGCTCTCATCAAGAACTGATGGACAAAGGCGGCTATTACGCCGCATTGAGCAATATGCCGAAAATGGGCGGTTAAGCCTTTTGGGTTTTGACTACCCTATTGTATTTTGAAGTATTTTCAGACGGCCTTACCGTTGCATAAAAGGCCGTCTGAACCTCAACCGAAAGCATGTCATGAACACCACCAAACAACCGCTCGTTTCTGTGATGATTCCCTATTACAACTGCGAGCAATACATCGCCGAAACCATCGCATCGGTGGAAGCGCAGCACTATCCCAATATCGAAATCATCATCGTAGACGACGGTTCGTCGGAAAACCACGCATCCTACCTGACTGATTTGCTTCACGACAAACCGCATATCAAGTTGCTGCACCAAGCCAATAAAGGGGTTTCTGCGGCAAGAAACAAGGCCGCCGCCCATGCGGCAGGACGGTACTTTGTTTTCCTTGATGCGGATGATGTCATCGGAGAAAGATACATCGAATTGGCCGTCAGGTATTTTCAAGAGCACCCGGATATGGCCTTGGTTTATCCCGCAACGGAATTGTTCGACGGTGTAACGGGACTGTTTGCACCGCCCACTTATCGGACTTATCGGGATTTGCTGATGTGGAATACGTTCCCGACACCTTCCGTTCACAAGGCAGAAGATTATTACCGCATCAACGGTTTCAACGAAGGTTTGGCCACTCATGAAGACTGGGATTATTGGATCAGGCTGCTGCAAAACAACGACCGTGTTTTCAAACTTCCGGAGGTTTTGTATTTTTACCGGAAACGTCAGGACAATACTTCACTGATGGACAGTTTGCGGGAAAACCCGGAGAAAGTCGTTCAAGATTGGCAGAAAGTGTATTGGAATAACGAAGCTGTTTTCCTGAAAAACAATCTCGGATATTTTGATTTGATTAATAAGATTAACCAAATGGAGCGTGATTTGAATATGAATAAAGGCAACTCCATGCCGGAAAGCGAATCTTTACAGCCGGATTGCCTACCGCCCAAGTTGGCCAAATGCGAACCATTGAGTGTCGGTATCATCCTGCGTACAACGAAGAACAGGTTGCCTTTCCTGAAAAGGGCGTTGGACAGTATTGCAAACCAAAGCTATCAGGAATGGAAACTGCTGGTGGTCAACGATGCGGGTTCCGCCGACGACATAAACCGGATGGCACAACCTTACCAAACAGCGTTTCCGGATCGGTTGGCAGTCATCCATTTGGCTGAAAACAAAGGTACTGCGGAAGCGGCCAATATCGGATTGTTGAATTTGGATACCGACTTGGCGGTTTTTCACGATGACGATGATTCGTGGTCGCCTGATTTTCTGTTGCGGACGGTGCAGGTATACCGGAACGTAAAAAATAAGCTGCCAAGCATAGGCGGGGTCGTCTGCCATGCAAACCGAGTTATCGAAGAAGTGGAAGGGCATCTGATCCTGACCAAGCATGTCGAGAATTTCAACCAACATATCGGAACGGGTTTGCTGTCGCTGCGTGAAGCGGTACGGGGTAATTTCATTATTCCGCTCATCGGTTTTGTTTTCGAATTGGCGGCTGCCAGAAAAACAGAGTTGTTCGATGCAGGTTTGCCGGTGTTGAGCGATTGGGATTTTTGCCTGAAATTTATGCTTCAACAGGACGTATGGCTGCAAAGCGAAACTTTGGCTTTCGTACATTACAAGGAAAAGAACTATGATGAGTACCAAAAAAACAGTTCTACCGATTTGGCCCAAACTGCCTTATACAGGGTATATCTGGAAAATAAATGGCTGCGTAACGACATCCGAAAAGAAAACGCAAGTATCGGCATGATGATGAATTTATTGGGAGAATAAGGTCGTTTGAATGCCGGTGTTTCCAAGCGGCAGCCGTTATTTGAAATAAATGATTTAGATAAACAAACTGAATAAATATAAAAAGGATTCATGATTTATATGAATGATCAACAAACCTTACCCGGCCAGATCGAAGTAGTCAGTTTCGATATATTTGATACTCTGGTTCACCGCTATCTGTATGCCCCTATGGACGTATTTGATGCTGTTCGCAGCAAATTAATGGTATCGGAAACGGCATTGAACTATCCGAAGCTGATTGAAAACTTTCCCTCTTTAAGAAGGGATAGTGAATATAAGGCGCGCTTGAAAAGGGCGGAACGTTTCCAAGGTAACATGGAAATTACGTTTGATGAAATCTATGACCAAATGGTAGAAGATTGTCCGATGCCGCAGGAAACGCGCCGGCTGTTACAGGAAACCGAATTGGCATTGGAACGTCTGTTTTTATACCGTAGCTGCGACGGGTATCAGAAATATTCGCAGGCGATAAGGGAAAATAAAAAAATCCTCTTTATTTCGGATATGTATCTTCCTCAGGATTTTTTAATCAGTATGCTGAACGGTTTGGGGTATGATGCAGCCGATAGGGAAACGTTGTTTGTTTCGGGCGATTACCGCTGCAACAAGCATAGTACCGAGCTTTATCATCTCGTACGCGAAAAGCTGAATCTTAATTCGCAAAAATGGATGCATTTCGGCGACAATATGCACGCCGATGTCGAAGCGGCAAACAAAGCAGGACTGAGCGGACAGCATGCGGCTTGGTCGAAGGTCAACAATGTTCCCCGCCATACGGCGAAAGTGGCCGACTCATTGGCCGAATCCGTGATGCAGGCAATACACCTTCCCCAGTATGCCAAACAATATTCTATGGAAAATGCGTATCAGAAAATAGGATACGATGTATTCGGCCCGTTTTTGTTTGGTTTTTACGCATGGATGAAGCGGCAGTTGGTACGGTATCAGGCGGATAAGGTACTTTTTTTTGCCCGAGATGCTTACTTGGTGCAGAAGATTTATCAACTTCTCGGCAATGATATGCAGAACACCGAATATGTATACTTGTCCAGAAAATCCGTTTATCCGCTAAGCCTGACGGATTTTCCTCTGGACAGACTGCATTTTCTCATCGGCGGCAGATCCAAGCGTACATTGAAATCCATCAGCGCAAACTACCATTTGGATTTGCAGCAGGTACATTCCCAAATGACCCGATACGGGCTGGCTCCTGATACCATATTGACGGAAGCAAACTACGGCCAATTTTTCCATTTTTTTGCCGCCTGTTTTCAGGAAATCAGTAGCAAAAGCAAGGAAGTCAGGGAGGAATTCGGCTCCTACTTTACCGATATGGTTGAAGGAAAAAGCAAAGTCGCCATTATCGATATCGGTTGGTCTGGCAATATTCAGGCGGCCTTATCCAGAATCCTGCCCTACAAAAACAGCGGAATCGATTTAAAAGGCTTCTATCTCGGCCTGTTTCCGTCGGCACGCCAGAATATGCGCGAAGGCTGCACCATGTATGGCTGGCTGAGTCATTTGGACGTCAGGCCGCATTACACAGAAGTGCTGCAAAGAGGAGGTGTCGAATTGTTGGAATTCGTGCTGACCTCCCCCGACGGTTCGACGCTCGGCTACCGCAAAGACGAAGCAGGCAAGATTGTTCCCGTTTTGGAACAGAAAAACAACGAAGAGCAGGATTACGAGACCAAAGCGTTGGAAGTGCAGAAAGGTGTTTTGAAATTTATAGAAAATAACGCCTATTTATTGAAAGAATTTCCATTGGAAGCATTGGACAGCCTGTCGTGGGCAAAACCGTTCTGCGAATTAGTCAACAATCCTTCTCGGGAGCAAATCACCCTGCTGGCGGATCTGACGCATTCTGATGCAGCCGGAGATAATGCCAGCAGACTGGTTTTGGCCGAAAAACTCCCTCTGTGGGATCGTCTGCTGCGTAATGAAAAATATAAAAACGCTTATAAAAACTCTTTTTGGAAGAAAGCGTTTTATTATCGGAACAACAGGCATCCCAAGAAATATAGGGGCTGATTCCATGCCGTCTGAAAAGCCCGCAACGATATTTTGAAAAAACGGAAACCCGAAAATGACCCAAACCCTTTTAATCGAACTCTTAACCGAAGAGCTGCCTCCCAAGGCCCTGAATAATCTCGGCAACCATTTTGCCGCCGCCATTGCCGAAGGGCTGGAAAAAGTGCAGTTAACCGACGGCGCAGCCGGCTACACTGCCTATGCCTCGCCGCGCCGTTTGGCGGTGCAGGTGAACAACGTGAAGCCGGTGCAGGCCGACCAGCAGGTGGTGAAAAAAGGCCCGTCAGTGGCAGGCGGCATGAAAGACGGCGCGCCCACCAAAGCCTTGGAAGGTTTCGCCCGCGGTGCCGGTGCCAAAATCGAAGATTTGAAAATCATCAACGACGGCAAGCAGGACGTGTTTGCCTATGAATACACCCAAACCGGCAAGCCTTTGGGCGAACTGCTGGAAGACATTCTCAATCAGGCGGTAAAAAAACTGCCGATTCCGAAAGTGATGCGCTGGGGCAGCAGCACCCACACCTTCGTGCGCCCGGTGCACGGCTTGGTGGCGCTGCACGGCAGCGAAGTGGTGCCGGTCAACGTATTGGGTTTGCAGAGCCGCAACTTCACCCTCGGCCACCGCTTTCTTTCAGACGGCCAAATCGTATTGGCCAACGCCGACTCTTATGCCGGACAACTGAAAGCCGAAGGCAAGGTTATCGCTTCGTTTGCCGAGCGCAAAACCGCCATTCAGACGGCCTTAAACCAGCAGGCAGGCCGCTTGAACGCCACGGTGGCTGCTGATGAAGCCTTGCTGGAAGAAGTGACCGCATTGGTGGAATGGCCGGTGGTGCTGGAAGCGGGTTTCGAAGAGCACTTCCTCGCCGTGCCGCAGGAATGCCTGATTCTCACCATGCAGCAAAACCAGAAATATTTCCCGCTGCTGGATGCTTCGGGCAAGCTCATCAACCGCTTCCTGCTGGTGTCCAATTTGCAGGCCGAAGACCCGTCGCACATTATCCGCGGCAACGAGCGCGTATTGCGCGCGCGGCTGGCCGATGCCGAGTTTTTCTACAAGCAAGACCAAAAAGCCACGCTCGAGAGCCGTTTGCCGAAACTCTCGCAAGTGGTGTACCACAACAAACTGGGCAATCAGGCCGAACGCATCGAACGGCTGGCCGCCATCAGCCGCCACATCGCCGCCGCCTTGGGCGCCGATGCCGGCACCGCCGAGCGTGCCACCCGCTTGTCCAAAGCCGATTTGGTAACCGAAATGGTGGGCGAATTCCCCGAGTTGCAAGGAGTTATGGGCAAATACTACGCCCGCTTGGACGGCGAGAGCGAAGAAATTGCCAACGCCATCGAGCAGCATTATTGGCCGCGCTTTGCCGGCGACAAACTGCCCGAAGGCAAGATAGCCACCGCCGCCGCGCTAGCCGACAAACTGGAAACGCTGGTCGGCATTTGGGGCATCGGCCTGATTCCCACAGGCGATAAAGACCCCTACGCGCTGCGCCGCTCCGCCCTGGGCATTCTGCGCATGCTGATGAACAGCGATTTGAGCATCAGCGACGTGCTGCAAGCCGCTTATGCCACGTTCCCCGCCGGCAAGCTGGCCGATAATACGTTGGCCGAAGTGGCCGAGTTTATGCAGGCGCGGCTGGCAGTTCTGCTGCAAAACGACTATCCGCAAGACGTGGTGGCCGCCGTGCTGGCCAAACGCCCCGACCGCCTCAATGACTTGCCCGCCAAACTGCAAGCGGTGGAAACATTTAAAAAACTGCCCGAAGCCGCCGCGCTCGCCGCCGCCAACAAACGCGTGCAGAACCTGCTGAAAAAAGCCGATGCCGAGCTGGGTGCGGTGAACGAGAGCCTGTTACAGCAGGCCGAAGAGCAGGCGCTGTTTGCCGCTTCGCAAGCCTTGCAGCCGAAAATCAATGCCGCACTGGCCGCGCAGGATTTTCAGACGGCCTTAACCGAATTGGCCGCCATCAAACCACAAGTCGATGCCTTTTTCGACGGCGTGATGGTGATGGCCGACGACGCGGCCGTAAAACAAAACCGCCTCAACCTGCTCAACCAGTTGGCGGGGCAGATGAACGCGGTGGCGGATATCGCGCTGTTGGGTGATTAATGCGCTTTTAGCCAATCGACTTAAGAAAAACACATAGGTACGTCATGCTCGGGCTTGATCCGGGTATGACGGAAAACCCATATCTTTAATCTCAACGAAAGCTGTATATTAAAAAGTTCGAGGCCGTCTGAAAAAATCATTTCAGACGGCCTCGAATGCTAAGCGGCAGTTTAACTTAAGCTATTCTTTCACCCGAATCGCCATCAGCGTATGCAGCCTGCGGTTGTCGGCGCGGGCGACGGTGAATTGCAGGGGGCCGATCACCACTTTTTCGCCGCGCACGGGCAGGTGGCCGATTTCCTGAATCACCAGCCCGCCGATAGTGTCGACTTCTTCGTCGCTGTAATCGGTGCCGAAATATTCGTTGATGTCTTCGATTTCGGTAACGGCGTTGATGCGGAAGCGTTCGGCGGAAACGGGGAAGATGTTGTCGGCGCTTTCGTCTTCGTCGAATTCGTCTTCGATGTCGCCGATAATCTGCTCGATGATGTCTTCAAACGTAACCAGGCCGGAGATGCCGCCGTATTCGTCCACCACCACCGCCATGTGGTTGCGCTGCTCGCGGAATTCTTTCAGCAGGGCGTTGAGCGGTTTGCTTTCGGGCACGAACACGGCGGGGCGCAGTATGCTTTGCAGGTTGAATTGTTCGGGGCTTAAGGCGTATTTGAGCAGGTCTTTGGCGTGCAGGATGCCCAGCACATTGTCTTTGTCTTCGCCGATAACGGGAAAGCGCGAGTGGGCGGTTTCGATGATGTAGGCGATGATGCGCTCCATGCTTTCGCCGGCTTTAATCACATCCATCTGGCTGCGGGTGATCATGGCGTCGCGCACTTCGAGTTCGGCGAAATCCAGCATTTTTTCAAGGTGTTGCAGGGTTTCGCTGTCGAACACTTCCTGCTCGTGCGCCTGGCGCAGCAGGCTGACGACGTCTTCGGCGGAATCGGGGGCGTCGCCCGAAATACGGGAGATGATGCGTTCAAAAAAAGAAGGTTTCGACTGGCTGTCGTCCATTTTGGTGTTCAATCCTAATCAAACATACGGGTTGGGGTATCCTAACTGATTCAGCAGGCGGGTTTCAAGTGTTTCCATGATTTCGGCTTCGGCCTCGTCGATGTGGTCGTAGCCCATCAGGTGCAGCGTGCCGTGCAGAGTGAGGTGGGCGAAATGCTGCTCGGGCGTTTTGCCTTGTTCGGCGGCTTCTTTGAGCACCACTTGCGGGCAGATAACCAAATCGCCGTAAAGGCCGTCTGAAAGCTGATCGGGAAAGATTTCGCCTTCGTTGAAGGCAAAGCTCAACACATTGGTGGCATAGTCTTTGCCGCGGTAGTCGCGGTTGTAGGCGCGGGCGGCTTCTTCATCGAGCAGGATCAGGCTGATTTCGGCACGGCGGAAGCTGTGTTTCAGCGCATGCCATATCCAGCGGTAGAAATCGCGTTCGGCGGGTAGGGCGGCGATGCTGCTTTGGTTGCTGAAATGCAGCGAAAAGCGTTGCCGCTGCAATTTGAGAAAAGGGTATTTTTTGGCGCGTTTCATGATTAAAGCCGGTGTTTTTTTCAGACGGCAATATAGCATAAGGCCGTCTGAAAGCTAAGAAACTTTATCGGGTGCGTGTTACCATTGCGGCACACCCGATTCCGGAGCGGCAGATTGATGGCAAAGATTTTGTTGGCAGGCTGCATCCTGCTTGCGGGCGCCTGTTTCCACAAAGCGCAGGCCGACGCGGAGCAGATGAAGGGCAGCGTGCATTTTTCGTTTGAGCGGGCCGAGTTCGTTTACCAAAACCAGGCTTATTATCTGGCCGGCAACAGCCGTTTGCTCGCCGACGAGGCCGCGCGGATACGCGCCGGGCAAAACGCGTATAACGTTACCCTGAACGATGTGTGCATCAACGGCCGCATCCTCACCAAAGCCCAAAACAACGGCAACGGTTTCGGGCCGCTGGGGCGCTACAATCAGGCGGTGGCGGTGGAGAGTTTGTGTTAGACTTATGCGCCCCGTTTCACCTGTTTTTCAAAGCAAACCATGACCCCGAAAAAACTCGTTATCGCCAGCCGCGAAAGCGCGCTGGCCATGTGGCAGGCCGAGCATATCCAAGGCCGTCTGAAACAGCTTTACCCCGATTGCGAGGTGGAAATCCTCGGCATGACCACGCGCGGCGACCAGATTCTCGATAAAACCCTGTCGAAAATCGGCGGCAAAGGGCTGTTTATCAAAGAGCTGGAGCAGGCCCTGCAAGACGGCCGCGCCGATTTGGCCGTGCATTCGATTAAAGACGTGCCGATGGAGCTGCCGCCCGGTTTTGCGCTGGCCGCCATCGGCGAGCGCGCCAACCCGTTTGATGCGTTTGTTTCCAACCGCTTCGAGCGTTTGGAAGACCTGCCCGCAGGCGCGGTGGTCGGCACATCGAGCCTGCGCCGCGAAGCGCAGCTGCGCGCCCGTTTCCCGCATTTAACCGTCAAACCCCTGCGCGGCAACGTCCAAACCCGTTTGGCCAAGCTGGATAACGGCGAATACGATGCCATCATTCTCGCCGCCGCCGGTTTGCAACGCTTGGGTTTAAACGAACGCATCCGCCTGATTCTGCCGCCTTCCGAAAGCCTGCCTGCCGCAGGCCAGGGCGCATTGGGCATAGAAATCGCCGCCCACCGCTACGATTTGCTCGAAGTGCTCAACCCGCTCAACCACCCCGTTACCAACGCCTGCGTTACCGCCGAACGCGCGCTCGCCCGCGCGTTGGATGGCAGCTGCCAAGTGCCGCTGGCCGCCTATTGCACCGAAGAGAACGGCCTGCTGACCCTGCGCGCGCTGGTCGGCCATCCCGACGGCTCGGTGGTGTTGCAGGCCGAAGCCGAAGCGCCGCTGGCCTATGCCGACGCACTCGGCCGCGCCGTCGCCAAAAAACTGGCCGACGACGGCGCCGTGGCGCTGATTCGGGCGATTTTGAACGAACAGGATATGCCTGAATAAACTAGGGAGTGTAGTCAGAAAGCGTTGCGGCGGTATTTTTGGTTAAAATCCGCAACTGCTGCGTTAGGTAGCGTAGCGGACTCGCGAAGCTAAAATGCTCGCAAGATGTTCAATCTTGCTGCGCTTTTTGCCTTGCATCTGCGGATTTTTCCTCAAAAAACCGCCTCACAAGCCTTCTGACTACACTCCCTAGGCTGTCTGAAATATTTCAGACGGCCTGCCGCCTATATTAATAAAGGAATCATTCAACATGACCGAAGCCGTATTATTCGATTTGGACGGCACGCTTGCCGACACCGCGCTCGATTTGGGCGGTGCGCTCAACACCCTGCTGCGCCGCCGCGGCCTGCCCGAAAAAAGCATGGCCGAAATCCGCCCCGTTGCCAGCCACGGCGCCAGCGGCCTGATTTTAATGGGCGCAGGCATCGACAAAACCCACCCCGAGCACGGCGTATGGCGGCAGGAATACCTGGCCGAATACGAACGCTGTTTCGATAAAGAAACCGTTTTGTTTAACGGAATCAACGAGTTGATAGCCGGATTAAACGGGCGCAATATCCGCTGGGGCATCATTACCAACAAGCCGCACACCTTCACCCACCGCTTGGTGCCCAAACTCGGCTTTACCGTGCCGCCCGCCGTGGTGGTAAGCGGCGACACCTGCGCCGAAGCCAAACCCAGCACCCTGCCCATGTTTTATGCCTGCGAACAAATCGGCGTGAAGCCCGAAAACTGTATTTATGTGGGCGATGCCGAACGCGATATGCAGGCGGGCAGAAACGCCGGCATGAAAACCGTGCTCGCCAACTGGGGCTATATTGCGGCCAGCGACGACACCGACCGGTGGCCGTATGATGCGGCGATTGATCAGCCGTTGGATTTGCTGGCATATATTTAGCAAGCCGAATATTTGCAAAAATACTTAAGGCCGTCTGAAAAACAGCGTAACGCAGTTTTTCAGACGGCCTTTATCAATTACGCACACTTGCTTGCAATCAAAATCCGCCAAACGGCGAAAGGCCGGGCGGTTAGCGCAGTTCGCGGATATCGCGCCAGCCGTCGTTGGTTTTCACCATCGTGGCCACCAGCGTGCGCGTGGCATCGGGGTGTTTCCAGTTGCTGCCGCCTTCGCGCATAAACTGCTCGGCCCATTTGGCGGTTTCCAGCCACGCCTCGTAAGACACTTTCGACACGGTTACCCCGTCGGCGGGCGTAGGCTCGGTGAACCAGTTGATTTTTTCCACTTTCAGCGAGCCGATGCAGAAGCGCGCACCGTCGGGGCCGGGGCGGGCTTGCGCCTTGCCTTTGTCGGTTAACTCGTAAACCTGCACCTTGATTTCACGGCCATTTTCGGGCGAAGGCACGGTTTCGGCGCGCGCCTGTTTGTAGAAACCTTCTTTATCGAGCAGGCGCATTTGTTTGAGGGCGGATTCGTTGATTTTGCGGCCTTCCGAATCGCGCTCGGCGATTTTCACCAGCGGCTCGCCCACCACGGCCGCGCCCGTTAACAGGCCGTTTTCCACATCCAAAACCAAAGGCATACACACGCCTTGCGCGGCCGAATATTGGTTGATGGCTTTTTCAAAAGTTGCTTTGTCGGGCTGCGATCCCGAGCAGGCGACCAGCAGCAGGGCGGCGGAAGCGGCAAAAGCGGTTTTATACATAGTTTGGCTCCATATCGATAATGCGGTTAAAAAAAGCATAGCCCTTTTTTTGCCGCATGACAAACCCCCGCAGCGGTTTTACAATCAGGCAGTCTGAACGTATAGAAGGAAAAACAATGACTGTGGTTTACGGCATTCCCAACTGCGACACCGTGAAAAAAGCCCGCGCGTGGCTGGCCGAAAACGGTGTGGATTACGAATTTTCCGATTTCAAAAAAACACCGCCCGACGAAGCGCTGATTGAAAGCTGGCTGCAACACATTCCGCTTGAAACCCTGCTGAACAAACGCGGCACCACCTGGCGCAAACTCAGCGGCGCCGAGCAGGCCGAAGCAGATACGCAGGCGGGCGCGGTGAAGCTGATGGCGGCGCACCCCAGCCTGATCAAAAGGCCGGTTTTGTGCCGCAACGGCCGCTGCTATGCGGGGTTTCAGGCGGCCGAATATGAGAAAGTGTTCGGCTAACCGGCCTGAAAAGCGGCGGCATTTGCCCAAAACATTTGTTTTCTATGCCGAAAGCGCGTGTTTTGATATAATGCGCCGTTTTAAGCAAACCACAAAACCTCTACTTAAGGATAATCAACATGGGCTTTTTGCAAGGTAAGAAAATCCTCATCACCGGCATGATTTCCGAGCGTTCGATCGCTTACGGCATTGCCAAAGCCTGCCGCGAACAAGGCGCGGATTTGGCGTTTACTTATGTTGTCGACAAACTGGAAGATCGTGTGCGCAAAATGGCCGCAGAGCTGGGCTCCGAGCTGGTGTTCCGCTGCGACGTGCAGAGCGACGAAGAAATCGCGCAAACCTTCGCAGACTTGGGCAAAGCGTGGGACGGTCTCGACGGTTTGGTGCACTCCATCGGTTTCGCCCCGCGCGAAGCGCTCGACGGTGACTTTTTAGACAGCATCAGCCGCGAAGCCTTTAAAATCGCCCACGAAGTTTCCGCCTACAGCCTGCCCGCGCTGGCCAAAGCCGCACGCCCGATGATGCAGGGGCGCAACGGCTCGATTGTCGCGCTCACTTATCTGGGCGCGGTGCGCGCGATTCCGCACTACAACGTGATGGGCATGGCCAAAGCCAGCCTTGAAGCCGGCATCCGCTTCACCGCCGCCTGCTTGGGCAAAGAAGGCATCCGCTGCAACGGCATTTCCGCCGGCCCGATCAAAACGCTGGCCGCTTCGGGCATTGCCGATTTCAGCAAACTGCTCAACCATGTGGCTTCGCACAACCCGCTCGGCCGCAACGTAACCATCGAAGAAGTGGGCAACACCGCCGCTTTCCTGCTGTCCGACCTGTCTTCCGGTATCACCGGCGAAATCACTTATGTTGACGGCGGTTACAGCATCAACGCGTTGAACGATCCCGAAGAAAAGGCTTAATCCGGCGGTTGTTTCAAGTATCAGCAAAGGCCGTCTGAAAACCGCAGTAGTGTACTTCTACATTGCCGCCGTGTTTTCAGACGGCCTTTATTGTTTGAACCGGCAAAGGTGTAAGAGCGCTTGAAATTCAAATATCCATTAAGCCAAACACCGCCGGTCAAATATAGTAAACTCCACTTCTTTAATTTTGCGTTCACGCCAAACCGCCATGCCTGTTTTGATTCCCACCAACCGCGAAACCGCCGCCGAATGGCGCAACGAAAGCACGCAAAAGCCGCCGCAGCGGGCGGTTTATCTGCACGAATGCGGCGCCGATGCGGTTTTGAAGCAGGCGTATGCGCACACCGCCACGGTGTGGACGGGCGATTTTCACAACGCCAAGCAGGTGTTGGCGGCAATGAAAAAGCGCGTGCGCAAACCCGTTGCCCGGCAGGCGGATGTTCAGACGGCCTTTCACAACCACCGTATGCGGCAGGCGCAAACCAGCCGTGTGTTGAATATGTTGGCAGTGGAAATCGGCGCGGACTTTGCCCTCGATCTGCCGCGTGCGCCGGATGTGCGCGGTGCGCTGGCCGATGTGTACGGCGAACCGAACAGCAAGCCTTTCCTGCTGCCGCTCAATCAGTTGCTGGGCTTTATCGGCGCGCACGAATGGCATAAAAAAGGCGTATTCGTGCCGGAGCTGGATGCCGCCGTTCATGTGCCGTTCGGCGTGTTTTCGCCTTTGCGCGGCGAATATCTCGGTTTGATTGCCCGCGCGCCGCTGCCCGAACCTTGCAAAAGCGCGTTCGACATCGGCACGGGTTCGGGCGTAATCGCCGCCCTGTTGGCGGCGCGCGGGATTCCCCGCATCACCGCCACCGACACCAACCCGCGCGCCATCGCTTGCGCCCGCGCCAATATCGGGCGTTTGGGGTATGGCGGGCGCGTGCAGGTTGAAGAAACCGATCTGTTCCCGCAGGGGCGCGCCGATTTAATCGTCTGCAATCCGCCGTGGCTGCCCGCCAAACCCACCTCCGCCGTCGAAGCCGCGCTTTATGATCCCGGTCATGCTATGCTGCAAGGCTTTTTAAACGGCGTGCGCGAACGGTTGAACCCCAACGGCGAGGCATGGCTGGTGATGTCGGATTTGGCCGAACATCTGCACCTGCGCCAAGCCGATTTTCTGCAACAATGCTTTCAGACGGCCTCGCTGGCCGTGGCGGGTGTTCTGCAAACGGAGCCCGCACACCGCAAGGCCGCCGATGCCGACGACCCGCTGGCATTCGCGCGCAGTAGGGAAACCACCGGCCTTTACCGTTTGAAAGCAGTTTAATTTCCATCAAAAACCGTTGCGCAACGGTTTGTGATAACAGCCGAAATCCATTACTATCCGAAACAAACCGTTGCCGTTCAGAAGGCCGTCTGAAACCCACCAAGAAAGCAACCGCTATGAACCTCAAAAACCGCCATTTTCTGAAGCTGTTGGACTACACCCCCGAAGAAATCGAATATCTGCTCGACCTTGCCGCCGAGTTGAAGGCCGCCAAAAAAAGCGGCCGCGAAGAGCGCAGGCTGAGGGGCAGGAATATCGCGCTGATTTTTGAGAAAACCTCCACCCGCACCCGCTGCGCGTTTGAAGTGGCTGCCTACGACCAGGGCGCAAACGTAACCTATCTCGAACCGGGCGGCAGCCAAATCGGCCACAAAGAAAGCATCAAAGACACCGCCCGCGTGCTGGGGCGCATGTATGACGCCATCGAATACCGCGGCTTCGGCCAGGAAATCGTGGAAGAGCTGGCCAAATATGCCGGCGTGCCCGTGTATAACGGCCTCACCAACGAATTCCACCCCACCCAGATTTTGGCCGATATGCTCACCATGCGCGAACACTGCCGCAAGCCTCTGCACCAAATCGCCTATGCTTATGTGGGCGACGCGCGCTACAACATGGGCAATTCGCTGCTTTTGGGCGGCGCCATTCTCGGCATGGACGTGCGCATCGGTGCGCCCCGCCATTTGTGGCCGTCTGAAGAACTAATCGCCAAAGCCCGCGAAACCGCCGAAAAAAGCGGCGCGCGCCTGCTGTTAACCGAAAACCCGCAGGAAGCGGTTAACGGCGTCGACTATATCCACACCGATGTGTGGGTGTCGATGGGCGAGCCGGAAAGCGTGTGGAAAGAGCGCATCGAACTGTTGGCGCCTTATCAGGTGAACGCCGCGCTGATGGCGGCTGCGGGGAACCCCGAAGTGAAATTCATGCACTGCCTGCCCGCATTCCACAACAGCGAAACCAAAATCGGCAGTTGGATCAACCAAACCTTCGGCATGGACGGCGTGGAAGTAACCGAAGAAGTGTTTGAAGGCCCGGCATCGGTGGTGTTCGACCAGGCCGAAAACCGTATGCACACCATTAAAGCCGTATTGGTGGCTACGCTGGCGTAGTAGGGGATTCACTATAAATAAGTGGTTTAGCTAATAGCAGATACATTAAGAAAAGGCCGTCTGAAAAGATTTTTTTTCAGACGGCCTTAAAGCATTTTTGAAAGGTTTCGAACGGTAAACCGCCCGTTTCTACAAGCCTGCCAACCGGCCGGTATCCATCGCAATCATGCGCTCTTCGTTGGTGGGCACAACCAGCACCGCGGGGGTTTTGCCGGCTTCGCTGATGATGCCGGCGGCGCCGAAGCGGGTGGCGTCGTTGGCTTTTTCATCGATGGTCAAGCCCAAAAAGCCCAAATAACCCACGGTTTTGCTGCGCACCACGTTGGAATTTTCGCCGATGCCGCCGGTGAACACGAGGGCGTCGATGCCGCCGGTGGCCACGGCCATGGAGGCGATGTATTTCGCCAAGCGGTAGGTCATCACTTCCAACGCGAGTTTGGCGCCGGCGTGGCCTTCGTCGGCGGCTTCCTGAATGGTGCGGCAGTCGTTGGAAAGCTCTGAAATGCCGAGCAGGCCGGATTTTTTGTTTAAGAGGTCGGTTACGGCTTTCACGTCCATGCCGGCGTTTTCAGCGAGAAACGAACAGGTGCTGGGGTCGATGTCGCCGCTGCGCGTGCCCATCACCAAGCCTTCCAGCGGGGTAACGCCCATGCTGGTGTCTTTCGATTCGCCGTTTTTCACGGCGCAAACCGAGGCGCCGTTGCCCAAGTGGGCAATCACCAGCGCGCAGTCTTCCACGTTTTTGCCGAGAATCTGCGCGGCGGCGGGGGCGACGTAGCGGAAGCTGGTGCCGTGGAAACCGTAGCGGCGGAAGCCGTATTTGCGGTAAAGCTCGCGCGGCACGGCGTAGGTGTAGGCATGCTCGGGCATGGTTTGGTGGAAGGCGGTGTCGAACACGCCCACGTTGGTGAGTTCGGGGAAGATGCTTTGTGCGGCGCGGATGCCGGTGAGATTGGCGGGGTTGTGCAGCGGGGCGAGCGGGATACATTCTTCGAGGGTGGCGATAACGTCGTCGGTAATCACCACCGAGCCGCTGTATTTTTCGCCGCCGTGCACCACGCGGTGGCCGATGGCTTTCACCAGATTTTGCAGGTCGTGGGTTTTGAGTTCGTCCAGCAGGGCCTGCACGGCACCGGTGTGGTCGTGGTTGCCCGAAAGGCTTACTTCGTGTTTGTCGCCGTCGGCGCGGCCGTTAAACCATGAAGCGCGGTCGGCAGGTTTGACGTTGGGGTGCTCGAAATATTTGAAGGTGATGTAGGCATCGGGCGTGGTCAGTTTTTCGGCCAGGCAGCTTAAAATCACTTCGCCGCTGTGGTTGTCGATTAACGCGCCTTTCAATGAAGAACTGCCGCAGTTTAAGACCAGAATCAGCTTGTCGGACATGGTTTCTCCTTCGGTATGTTATTGTGGTGTGCCGGCTGCGCGCCATGGCCGCATCCGGCGGCGCATCCGCAGCAAAAAAGCCTGCCAAATTTATTGTAAGATGCTGTTTTCTGTAAAATTATTTATTTTAATGGCTTCCATCAGAAAGGCTGATGGCTAAGCCCGTTTTCAGACGGCCTTACCGGTTGCTTTTTGGTGTTTCACGCATTCGGCGGCATATTCCTGCCCCCAGCGGTGCATGGCTTCGATAACGGGCATCAGCGTGAGGCCGAACTCGGTGAGCGAATATTCCACTTTCGGCGGCACTTGCGGATACACTTCACGGTGCACGATGCCGTCGTTTTCCAGCTCGCGCAGTTGCAGCGTGAGCATACGCTGGGTTATGGCGGGCATCAGCCGCTGCAATTCGTTGAAGCGGCGGGTTTGGGTGTTTAAATGGTATAAAATCAACACTTTCCATTTTCCGCCGATAATGTCGAGCGTGGCCACCACGGGGCAGCAGGTTTCGTATTCGCGGGTTGGCTGTTGCATATCGCTTCCTTTTTGGTTCGGGGTTTTACAGTATAAAAAATGTGCGTACTTGTATAAAGATTTGTACTGCGTATAATACGCCTAACGAAACAAAAAGCCTATAGCAAAAAAACTTTATTTCCGGCACTTCGTTGCTGCGCCTTGTCGTACTAATTGTACTGTCTGCGGCTTGCTGCCTCGTTCCGAAAATAAGTTTTTTCTGCTAATAAAAATTTGCAGGCATGAATGATAAACAAAAGGCCGTCTGAAACGGTTTCAGACGGCCAAACCAAACGAAAGGAGCGCATCATGCGTATCGCAGAATTAGACCGCATCAACGAACTGGCCCGCAAAGCCAAAACCGCCGGCTTAACCGAAGCGGAGCTGGCCGAACGCGCGGTTTTGCGCCAAGCCTATATCGGCAAAGTGTGCGGCCAGCTCACCAATATGCTGTCCACGCTAACCGTTATCGACACCGAAGGCAACGACGTTACCCCCGCCAAGCTGCGCGAAGCACAGGCTGCGGGAATGCAGGTTCAGTAACCAACATCCAAAATAATTGATTTTAAAATACCGAAAGGAAACAAAATGCGTAACGTTAAACAAATCTACCGTGCCAACAGCCAACACTGGGTGGGCGACGGCTTTCTGGTGCAGCCCCTGTTTTCCCACATGGGCGAAGACCGCGGCACCGACCCGTTTCTGATGCTCGACTACGCCGCCCCGCGTGTGTTCGAGCCGGGCAGGATTTCCAGCCCGCGCGGCGTCGGCCAGCACCCGCACAAAGGCTTTGAAACCGTAACCATCGCCTATCAGGGCGAGGTGGCGCACCGCGATTCCAGCGGCGGCGGCGGTGTGATCAAAGAAGGCGACGTGCAATGGATGACCGCCGGCGCAGGCATCATTCACGAAGAGTTCCATTCCGAAGCATTCAGCAAAAACGGCGGTATGTTTGAAATGGTGCAATTGTGGGTGAACCTGCCCGCCAAAGATAAAAACACCCCGGCCCGCTACCAGCATCTGGCCAAAGAAAATATCCCCGTGGTGGCGCTGCCCGACAACACCGGCCACCTGCGCCTGATTGCCGGCGATTACGAAGGCGTGAAAGGTGCGGCCGAAACGTTCACCGAAATGAACGTGTGGGATGTGGTGGTGAATGCCGGTAAGGAAGCCGTTATCAGCGTGCCTGCAAACCACAGCCTTTCGCTGGTGGTGCTGCGCGGCAACGTAACCCTCAACGGCAAAGACCAAGCGGGAGCGGGCCAGTTGGTCGGCTTTGAAAACGGCGGCGGCGAAGTGCGTATCGCCGCAGGCAGCGAAGAAGTGAAAATCCTACTGCTCTCCGGCGTGCCGATTGCCGAGCCGGTGGTGGGTTACGGCCCGTTTGTGATGAACACCGCCGAAGAAATCCGCGAAGCCATCAACGATTTCAACAGCGGCAGGTTCGGCAGCATTCATTAATATTGAATAATCAAGGCCGTCTGAAAACGAATTTTGTGTTTTCAGACGGCCTTTTTATATCAACCGAGATTTTTTAAGCCGCTCAATTTCAGCCTCTTAAAAAATCTGCGTCATACTTGGGTCAAGCCCGAGTATGACGGAACAGGTTTTGCAGCCGGTGTTGAATTTTGCAAAGGTTGCCGGCCTCACAAACCCATCGCGTGTTTGATCAAGCGGTGTTTCAGCAGCGGCGCGGCGTTAACCAGATTCAGCCCCGCATTGCGCAGCCAGGGCAGGGCGGGCAGGGTTTGTGTGCCGAACAGGCGGAACAGGCCGTCGCAGCCGAGCTGCATGGTGCGCACCGGCTCCAAACGGTTTTGCGCATAGCGTTTCAGCAGTTGGTGCGTGCCTGCGTCGGGCGCGTGGCGGCTGATGCGCGCAAACTCGATAACGTCGCCGAAACCCAAGTTCACGCCTTGCCCGGCCAGCGGGTGGATGGTGTGGGCGGCGTCGCCGATCAGCATCACGCGCTGCGCCACGGTGGTTTCGGGGCGGCGCAGCACCAAGTTGAAGGCAAACGCGGGCGAGAGCGGCGAGAGTGTGCCGAGCACGCCGCCGCCTTTTTCGGTAACGGCGGCAGCCAAATCTTCGGGAGCGAGTGCGGTTAACCGTTCGGGTTCGCCGGTACTCCAAACGATGGAGATTTTGCGGCCGGGCAGGGGCAGGTAGGCCAGCACGTCGCCGCCTGCAAACCATTGGAAAGCGGTGCCGCCGTGGTCGAGTTCGGTGTGAAAGTTCGCCACCACGCCGTGTTGGGCGTAAGGCGTTTCCTTAACCGCGATGCCGGCTTGCGTGCGCACCCACGAACCGGCGCCGTCGGCACCGATAACCAATTTGGCCGTGAGCACCGCGCCGCTTTGCAGCGTGAGCGAGGCCGTCTGAATATCGGTGGCGAGCGAAGCGGCGGCTTCGGTAATCACGGGGATGCCCAGTGTGCGTATCTGCCGCCACAACGCCGCCAGCAGCCAGCGGTTTTCGATAATCGACGTGAGGCGCGGCACGTCGGCATCGGCGGCGTTAAATTCGATGCGGCCGCCGTTGTCGCCGCGTACGTCCATACGCCGCACCGCCTGCACGCGGCTTTCAGACGGCCACGCATCCAACGATTGCAGAAAGGCTTGGTTGGCGGGGCTGACGGCATAAATACGCGCGTCCCAGCCGTTTTCGAGAAAGGCGGAGTCGGTTGCGGGCGGGCGGATTTCAACCAGTGCCACATTGCGCCCCTGCCGTTTGAGGGCAACGGCGGCGGCCGCGCCGACCAAACCGCCGCCGATAATCAGAATTTCGTAGTTCATTTGAAGATGGGTGCAGATGGTGAAGTTGCCCGATTATACCCGTTTCAGACGGCCTGTCGGGTTTGCCGTAAACATCGGCGGGCGATGCCGGCGAAATAGACAACCCCCGAGCCTGCCAGTAAAATTGAGGCCGTCTGAAAATAAGGTTAACCATGAACATTCTGATTTGTAACGACGACGGCTATCTTGCGCCCGGCATCGCCATTTTGGCGCGGGTGGCGGCGGAATTTGCCAATGTGCGCGTGGTGGCGCCCGAGCGCGACCGCAGCGGCGTGAGCAACTCGCTCACGCTCGACCGCCCGCTGCATATGCGCGAAGCCGACAACGGCTTTTATTATGTGAGCGGCACGCCCACCGACTGCATCCACCTCGCCCTGCACGCGCTGCCCGAGTTCAAGCCCGATCTGGTTTTGTCGGGCATCAACAACGGCGCCAATATGGGCGACGACACGCTTTATTCGGGCACCGTGGCGGCGGCAACCGAAGCCTACCTGCTCGGCATTCCCGCCGTGGCCTTTTCGCTTAACGATTTCAGCGGCCGCTATTGGGAAACCGCCGAAAAAGCTGCTTGGATTATGTTGTCGCACCTGCTGAAAAATCCGCCCGAACAGCCGGTTTTATGGAATGTGAACATTCCCGCCGTTGCCCCCGAAGATATCCAGGGCTGCAAAATCACCCGCTTGGGCCGCCGCCACCATGTGCAGAGCGTGGTGCCCGCGCGCAACCCGCGCGGAGAAGCGGTTTATTGGATAGGCCCGGTCGGCGATATTTCCGACCGCGAAAACGGCACCGATTTCGCTGAGAGCGAAGCGGGCTACATCACGGTTACGCCGCTGCAAATCGACCTGACCGACTACGACACCATGGCGGGCGTGGCAGGGTTTTGGCAGGGAGCGATGCCCTGATGCACACCAACTGGACAGGCTTTGAAAACCGCCGCCGCCGCATGACCGACCGCCTGGCGCAGATGGGCATCGGGCCGCTGGTGTTGCAGGCCATGGGCAGGGTGCCGCGCCACCTGTTTGTAGAAGAAGCCCTGCAAACCCGCGCCTACGACGAAATGTCGCTGCCGCTGGGCTTGGGGCAAACCATTTCCCAACCCTACACCGTTGCCAAGATGACGGAACTATTATTGGGAAACACCCCACAAAACATGCGTCGCGTGCTGGAAATCGGCACCGGCTGCGGCTATCAGACGGCCGTGCTGCTGGCTCTGGAATTGCCGGAAATCTTCTCGGTGGAACGCCTGCGCCCGCTGCACGAGCGCGCCAAACAACATTTGCGCGCGGCCGGTTTGCTGGCCAAGGCACGGTTGGTGTGCGGCGACGGTTATCTTGGGTTGCCCGAAGTGGCGCCGTTCGACGGCATTCTCGTTACCGCCGCGCCCACCGAAATCCCACTGGCGCTGTTGCAGCAGCTCGCCATCGGCGGGCGCATGGTGCTGCCGCTCGACGAGGGCGGCATCCAATATTTGTGGCTGATTGAAAAAACGCCGCAAGGCTACCGCGAAACCTGCGTGCAGGAAGCCAATTTCGTGCCGCTGGTCAGCGGTATGGACGTTTGAACCGGCATCGCGCCGGATGGCGTCCGGATACTTCTTAACACGCAAAAACTTGTAGAAAGGGGCATAATTTGATTATGATATGCCCCGATTCCGAACTTAAACCAAACAAAACAGAAGGTAATACAGATTATGTTGAAAAAAACCGCATTCCGCACCGGCTCGGCAGCTTTGGTATTGATGCTGGGCGCGTGTTCATGGTTCCAGCAGCCTGCCGCCCCCGTAACCGCAGGCACGGCATCCGGTGGTGGTGCTTCCGGCACGTCGGCGCAGAGCAACCCCTACGGCGCCACACCTTACGACCCGAATGCGGCAGGGGCCAGCGCGGCGCCCGAACCCTACAACCCGCAGGCATCTGCACCGGCGGCTCCCGCCGCACCCGCTGCGCCTGTGAGCGGCGGCGGTTCGTATATTCCCTCCAATGCGCCCGTTGACATCAATGCCGCCACGCACACCGTGGTGCGCGGCGACACCGTTTACAACATCGCCAAACGCTACAACATCACCCAAGACAACCTGCGCGAGTGGAACAACCTCGGCCCCGACAACACCATCAGCGTAGGCCAAAACCTGCGCGTGAAACCGGCCGGCTACTCCGCACCTGCGGCAACGGCGGCAGCGCCCAAGCCCGCCACGCCGCCCGCATCTTCGGCCCCTGCCGCCCCGTCTAATACAGATTATGCGCGAACCCAGCAGCGCCCGCAGGCCAGCGGCCCCGCCAAAACCCCCACGGTATCAACCGGCGGCGTGCGCACGGTTTCCGGCATCACTTGGCAGCGCCCGACTGCGGGTAACATCATTACCCAGTTCGGCGGCAACAGCAAAGGCGTAGATATCGCCGGTCAAGCCGGTCAGGCAGTGGTTTCTGCGGCCGACGGCAAAGTAGTGTATGCCGGCTCGGGCCTGCGCGGCTACGGCAATCTGGTGATTGTGCAGCACAACCAAACCTTCTTAACCGCTTACGGCCATAACCAAAACCTGCTGGTGAAAGAAGGCCAAACCGTGAAACGCGGCCAAACCATCGCCCGCATGGGTAACAGCGACGCCGACCGCACCAAGCTGCATTTCGAGGTGCGCCAAAACGGCAAACCGGTTAACCCGACCCAGTTTGTTGCGTTTTAAAACAACTGCCTTTTCTATCGAGGCCGTCTGAATATTTCAGACGGCCTTTTGTATGTTTCTGTTAAAATACCGCATTTGAATGATAGCGGCTGCGCGGTGCTTGAGGCCGTCTGAAAAAAACAAAGAAACCGCTTGGAAATATCCTTAAAAAAAATCATAACAACATACCGCTTGTTTTCGGAGAAAACATGAAAAGCAATCTGTTCAAACCCGTGCTGACCGCCGCCCTGCTGGCGGCGTTGGCATACAGTTTCTGGTATAGCGCGCCGTGGCTGAAGCTGTGTTACGGCCTGGCGCTGTTTCTGTTCGGTATGCAGTGTATCGAAGAAGGTTTGCGCAATGCGGCGGGCGGCACGCTGGAGCGCCTGATGGCGAAAAGCACGTCCACGCCCGCCAAAGGCCTGCTGTTCGGCATAGGCGCCACCTTTATCCTTCAATCGAGTACGCTGGTTTCGTTGCTGACCATCGCGTTTCTAAGCACCGGCCTGATTACGCTGGCGGGCGGCATCGCTGTGATTTTGGGCACCAACTTGGGCGCCACCAGCGGCATTTGGCTGCTGGCGATGGCGGGGCAGAGCATCAGCCTCAGCCCCGTGGCCGTACCCATGCTGGTGTTCGGCATTCTGGCGGGCTTTTTAAACAGCAAAGGCAAAACCATAGGCCGCGTTTTAGTGGGCATAGCCTTGATTTTTTTGGGTATCGATGCGATTAAAGACGGCTTTCAGGCCTTGGGCGGGCAGGTGGATTTTTCATCCGTGCAGGCAGGCGGCGTGGCCGAAATCGCCATTTTCAGCACCATCGGCCTGTTTTTAACCATTGTTTTGCAGTCTTCGCACGCCACCCTGATTTTAACGCTGGCAGCGTTGGCGGCCGGGCAGATCAGCGTGGCGCAGGGCTTTGCCATCGCCATCGGCTCAAACGTGGGCAGCAGCATTTCCACTGCGTTTGTGGGTATGCTCGGCAGCGACCGCAGCGGACAGCGGCTGGCGCTGGCGCATTTGCTGTTCAACGTGGTAACGGCGGTGTTGTCGCTGCTGTTGTGGCTGCCGCTTACCAAGCTGGTAACGTTTACGGCGGGGTTGACCGGTATGGGCGGCCTGCTGCAACTGGCTTTGTTCCACACCTTGTTTAACGGCTTGGGTTTGGCGGTATTTTGGAAGCTGCAAGAGCGGTTGGCGCGGCAGCTTATCAAATGGCTGCCCGAAAAAGAGGCGGGCGGCCATCTGCTGCCCGACGGCCACCAGCCCGTGCGCGCATTGTATTTGAACCATAATATGCTGCGCTCGGGCGACACCGCTATCCGTTCGGTGTTTAAAGAAATAGGCCATCTGAACGCGGTAAGTTTGGAGGCTATCTGCCACGTTCTGTTTATTCCGGTTGATAAACTCTATGAAGAGCAAACCGATGCCGACGAAGAACTGCCGCCGCCCAAGCCGCCGCTGAACCTCGACGCGCAGGCGCTGTATGAAAGCCAAATCAAGCCGCTGTATAGCGAAGTGTTGGATTTCGCCAGCAAAATCGACATGGAAGGCGAAGAGCAGCAGCAACAGCTTTCCACCGCTTACACGGCGGCGTTTCAGATGGTTGAAATCGTGAAAGAAAGCAAACACTTGCAGAAAAATATGCAGCTGCATCTGCAAAAGCCCGATTCGCCCGTGTTCCGCGACTATATGCGCCTGCGCCGCCACCTGTTTAAAACGCTGGTGCTGTTCCGCCGCATCAGCGCGCTGGCCGCCTATTCCGAAGCATGGTTCGGGCAGGCGGCGGCGCTGGCGAAGCATATCGACACATTGGAAAGTTTCCGCGCCCGCACGCTGGTAAAACTGCGTAAAAAAGAAATCGGCGGTTGGGAAACCTCATCACTGATGAACGACATCAACTACGCCCGCCGCATCGGTTTGGGCGTGCAGGAAATCATCAACATCATGGGTTCGGAAGCTGCCCCGAAAGAACAGAGAGAAGAAGCATTTGTGTAAAATACAGGCCGTCTGAAACGTTCGGACGGCCTTTTCTTTCCACCCCAGCCGGTTCCAACCCATGAGCAAACCCCTCCATCCTTTATTGCAGCGTCTGGCCTCTGCCTGGCCGCACGATTTTCCCGCCGGTATCCGCATCGAAGCAGGTTTGAGCGGCGGTTTGGATTCGGTGGTGCTGCTGCACGTCCTCGCCGCCCTGCAACAGCGTTTCGGTTTTGCCTTAACAGCCGTGCATGTGCATCATGGTTTGAGCGATCAGGCCGACGAATGGGCGGACTTCTGCCGCAGCCTGTGCCGGCGGCTGAACGTGCCGTTGCGGGTGGAAAAAGTAACCGTGGCGGAGGAAAGCCGCCTAGGCATCGAAGCGGAAGCGCGCAAGCAGCGTTACCGCGTGTTTTCAGACGGCTGCTGCGATGTGCTGGCATTGGCGCACCACCAAGACGACCAAGTAGAAACCTTTATGCTGGCCGCGTTGCGCGGCGGCGGCCTGCGCGCCCTGTCGGCCATGCCCGGGCGGCGGGCGCTGAACGGGCAGATTCAGGTTTGGCGGCCGCTCTTGGCAGAGTCGCGCGAAACCTTGGAAAGCTATGCCGCCGAACACGGCTTGGCTTATGTGGAAGACGGCAGCAACCGTAACACCGAGTTTTTGCGCAACTGGCTGCGGCACGAGGCGCTGCCGCAATGGCGCAGCCGCGTACCGCATTTAGACCGCCACATCGTTGGCAGCATCCGCGCGCTGCAAAACGAGCTGGCCGTGCTAAACGAAATCGTGACGCAGGATTACGCCTATGTTTGCGAAACGGGCGCATTCAGCATCGCGCGCTGGAAAACCCTGAGCGAAGCACGCCGCCGCCAGCAGTTGCTGCACTATGCCAAGCTGCACGAACTGGGCGTGCCCGCCGCAGAAAGCACCGCCGATTTTGCGCGGGTGCTGGGCACGATGAAAGCCGTGTCGGCCGAATGGCCGCTGCCGCAGGGCAGTATTTATGCCTACCGCGATACCTTGTTCGCCTGCAAAACAGGCTGGCAAAACACGCTGCCCTGGCTTGCGGAAGGGGCGGTTTTGAAAGGCCGTCTGAAAAATATTCTGCCTGAAAACGGTTTTACCCTTAAACCGCATTCGTTCGGAATCCGTGAGGAATTGTTAAATGAAGAATGCGTGATTCGGGCTGCAAATGCCGATGATGTGATTCAAACTACCGTTGGTCGCAAAAATGTTTGGAAAATTTTACAAGAACGCAAAGTGCCGCCGTTTGCAAGGCGCTGCTGGCCGGTGGTTGCCGACGGCGGCAACCGCTGCGCGGCTATTGCCAATATCCGGGTTAGCGTTCATCATGGCAGCCCGAACGGGGCTATCCCTGTTTTTGATAAATTTAATTGCTTTGTTTTGGAACCAAAGTGAAGGTAAAGTGTCTGAAGCTTACAACGCGCGCGCTTTACCTTTTCTGTGTTTGTAATCTGGTTATTAAGGGTTGAGCATGAATGATCGTAAAATCGATCAGGCATTGGTAGAGCGGGCGCAAAAAGGCGAACATAAAGCGTTCGAGCTTCTGGTGTCGAAATACCAGCGCCGTCTTACCCGTTTGTTGTCCCGCTTCATTAAGGACGAACACGAGGTAAACGATGTTGCGCAGGAAGCTTTGATAAAAGCCTACCGGGCATTGCCGAATTTCCGCGGCGAGAGCGCATTTTATACGTGGCTCTACCGCATCGGCATCAATACCGCCAAAAACTACTTGGTTACTTCAGGCAAACGGCCTTTCGTGAGCGCCGATGTTGCCAACGATGAAGGGGATATTCTCGATTTAGCCGACCAGCTTGCCGACGACCATACGCCGGAAGCCGAGATGATGAATCGGGAAATATTGGAAACAGTAGAGGCGGCTATCTCCAAACTGCCCGACGATTTACGGAAAGCCATCTCCCTGCGGGAAATGGAAGGTTTGTCTTACGAGGAAATTGCTCAGATTATGGACTGTCCCATCGGAACCGTACGCTCGCGCATTTTCAGAGCACGCGAGGTAATCGCCAAAGATTTAAGGCCGTTGCTGGACACGTCTGAAGACCAAAGGTGGTAATAAAATGAACCAAAACAAAGACTATGAATTTGTCTCTGCCGCCATGGACGATGATGATTTGTCGGAAGAAGCACTGGATAAATTATTGTCTGACAGCGAAGCACAGCAAAAATGGCATGAATACCATTTGATCCGCGATTGCCTGCAACGCGCGAAACCTGCTGTGCGGAAAGAGAATGTATTCGTTGCCGAAGAGCGCATCACGGCTACCGTGCAAACGGTTGCTGCGAAGCAGCTTGACCGCAGCGAAGGCAGGGCAATCCGCCCCGCAGCCAACAACCATGCCTTTAAAGGCTTTGCCGTGGCGGCCAGCGTGCTGGCGGTAGCGGTGGGCGTGTGGCAGTTCTGGCCGCAAACCAACAGCGGAGCGACAGCCGTGGCCGAAAAAGCCGCGCCTTCCGGCCAGTCGGAAATCGTTTCGGTGGGCGGTAAAACCGCACCGGCTAAAAACGATGCGGTAGCCAACGCCGAAGCGCAAGGCACGGTAGTGCCCAACGCAGCCCGCGCCACCCAAGCCGCAGGAGCCGCCGAAAAGCAAAGCGCCGTGAGGGTGGAAAAACTGCCCGAAACAGGAGCAGCCAGCGCAGCTAAGTGATTTTTGCTGCTTGGCAATGGGTGAGAATACAGGCCGTCTGAAAAATTTTCAGACGGCCTGATATTTTTCAAAACCCTGATCGGCTTTGAAGGCTTACAAATCATAACTCAAGCTTGATTCGGGTGTTTTCGTTTCACCATAAATTTGCAGCATAAAAAAACGCCGCATTTCTGCGGCGTTTGCTTTTTCGGTTTATTTTGCGTTCAGCAGGGCTTGGTCGACGCGTTCGCGCAACTCCTTGCCCGGTTTGAAGTGGGGAACATACTTTTCGGGCACTTCCACACGTTCGCCGGTTTTGGGGTTGCGGCCGACGCGGGCCGGGCGGCGGTTCAGATCGAAGCTGCCGAAGCCGCGGATTTCGATGCGCTGGCCTTT
The DNA here is from genome assembly GCA_041827905.1 of Neisseria dentiae. Taxonomy (GTDB): domain Bacteria; phylum Pseudomonadota; class Gammaproteobacteria; order Burkholderiales; family Neisseriaceae; genus Neisseria; species Neisseria dentiae_B. The sequence goes on along the minus strand of JBHALY010000013.1, from coordinate 3,647 downwards.
GGCAAGCGAGCGGGTCATGGTGTCGACCAAAACCTTTACGCTGTATTCGACGTCTTTAGCCATCAGCTGCGTGCCGTTTTTTTCGGCAAACACTTCCGCCAAACGAACCATCAATTCAGACTTAGTCATGTCTGCACCTATTACTCTTGGTCGCCTGAAAGTTTGGCTTTCAGCAAATCGCCCAGGCTGGTGGTACCGGCGCTGGCGGTTGCCGCGGCGTTAACGGAATTCAGGGCGTCGCGGTTGTCTTTGGCGTCTTTCGCTTTCACCGACAGTTTGATGCTGCGGTTTTTGCGGTCGACGGTGGCAACAACGGCTTCTACTTCGTCGCCTTCTTTCAATACGTTGCGCAGGTCTTCAACGCGCTCGCTCGACCATTCGGAAGCGGGCAGGTAGGCTTCCACTTCGTCGGACAGGGCAACCACGGCACCTTTGGCGTCAACGGATTTGGCCACGCCTTTAACCAGCGAACCTTTGTCGTTCACGCTGATGAAGTTGCCGAAGGGGTCGCCTTCCAGTTGTTTGATGCCCAGAGAGATGCGTTCTTTTTCAACATCGATGGCCAACACAACGGCTTCCACTTCTTCGCCTTTTTTGTATTTGCGCACGGCTTCTTCGCCGGTTTCGGTCCAAGACAGGTCGGAGAGGTGAACCAGGCCGTCGATGCCGCCGGGCAGGCCTACGAATACGCCGAAGTCGGTGATGGATTTAACCGCGCCTGAAAGTTTGTCGCCTTTGTTGTGGTTGGCGGCAAACTCTTCCCACGGATTGGCCTGGCATTGTTTCATGCCCAAGCTGATACGGCGGCGGTCTTCGTCGATTTCGAGAATCATCACTTCTACTTCGTCGCCCAGTTGCACGACTTTGCTCGGGTGAACGTTTTTGTTGGTCCAATCCATTTCGGAAACGTGCACCAAGCCTTCGATGCCTTGTTCGATTTCAACGAACGCGCCGTAGTCGGTAAGGTTGGACACTTTGCCGAACAGGCGGGTGCCTTGCGGGTAACGGCGGGTCAGGCCGCTCCAGGGGTCTTCGCCCAGTTGTTTCATACCCAGGGAAACGCGTTGTTTGTCTTGGTCGAACTTCAGCACTTTAGCTTCTACTTCTTGGCCCACTTCCAGCACTTCGCTCGGGTGTTTCACGCGGCGCCATGCCAGGTCGGTGATGTGCAACAGGCCGTCGATGCCGCCCAAGTCAACGAATGCACCGTAGTCGGTGATGTTTTTAACGATGCCTTTAACAACCGAACCTTCTTGCAGGTTTTCCAGCAGGGCTTTGCGCTCTTCGCCCAAAGTTACTTCCAGAACGGCGCGGCGGGATACCACAACGTTGTTGCGTTTTTTGTCGAGTTTGATCACTTTGAATTCGACTTCTTTGCCTTCAAAGTGAGAGGTGTCTTTTACGGGGCGCACGTCAACCAGCGAGCCGGGCAGGAAGGCGCGGATGCTGTTGATCATCACGGTCAAGCCGCCTTTGACTTTGCCGTTGATCACGCCGGAAAGAATGTCGCCGTTTTCCATGGCTTCTTCCAGAGCAATCCAATCGGCGGCGCGTTTGGCTTTTTCGCGCGACAGTTTGGTTTCGCCGAAACCGTTTTCAACGGATTCGATGGTTACGGTAACGAAATCGCCTACTTTAACTTCAATCTCGCCCTGGGCGTTTTTGAATTCAGCCACGTCGATCAGAGATTCGGATTTCAAACCGGCATTTACGGTAACGAAGTTTTGGTCGATGCCTACGACTTCGGCGGTAATCACTTCACCGGGGTTCATCTCTTGAAGGGTAAAGCTTTCTTCCAAAAGCTGGGCAAAATTTTCCATAGTCATAAATAACTCTTTTCAATACACCGCCAAGGGGTGCGGGGTGGGTTGTAAAAAACGCTTGCCGCCCTTGGCGCGGCAGACGTTTGCTGCAAACGGTTTTCAGACGGCCTTTCAAGATTCGGGGCCGTCTGAAAAAAAGCTGGCGGGATTATACAGCAAGCTTAGATTTTTGCATACCAATCAAGCACTTTTTTTACCGATTCTTCGATGTTCAAGTGGGTGGTGTCGAGCAGCAGGGCGTCGGGCTGCTGTTTGAGCGGAGCGACGGCGCGGCGGCTGTCGGCTTCATCACGCGCTTCGATGTCGGCGAGGATGCGCTCGAAGGCCACGCCTTCGGTGGGTACGCCGATTTGTTTGGCGCGGCGCTCTGCACGGGTGCGTGCGGAGGCGGTCAGGAAGATTTTCAGCGCGGCATCGGGAAAAATCACCGAGCCCATATCGCGCCCGTCGCCCACCAAGCCTTTTTCGGTGAGGAAGGCGCGCTGGCGCTGCAACAGTGCTTCGCGCACTTTGGGCAGTTGCGCCACCGCCGATGCGCCCATGCCGATGGCTTCGGTGCGGATGGCGTCGGTAACGTCTTCGCCGCCAAGCAGGATGCGGCCGCCGTCGAACTCGGCGGGCAGTTGCTCGGCCAGGGCGGCTACGGCTGTTTCGTCGCCCCAGTCGGCGTTACGCTGCTGCGCGTAAAGCGCGGTCAGCCGGTAAAGCGCGCCCGAATCGAGATAATCGAAGCCGAGTGCGGCGGCCACGCGCGAGGCCACCGTGCCTTTGCCTGATGCGCTGGGGCCGTCGATGGCGATGATTTTGCGGTTTAAATCCATATCGGTATTCTCTTTGAACCCGCCGCGGCGGTGTTTTTCAGACGGCCTTTCGGCTTTGTCCGAACCGTTATTCAGGCCGTCTGAAACAATCTATAAAACGAAAACGGAATTATATAGACTGAATATGGGCTTGTAACCCTTTTTGTTGCTGCACCCGAGCCGTTTATGGCCGTCTGAAAAGCATGTGCGGCAGCACACACAAAACACTTTCGCAGCGTTATAATCCGCCCGTTTGACTTCAACCCAGATAACGGAACTTAACATGCAACAACTTAAATTAGCCGTTGCGGGCGCGCAGATTCTGTTTGTGGCGTTCGGCGCGATGGTGCTGGTGCCGCTCTTAACCGGCCTGAACCCTGCGATGGCGCTCTTGGGCGCGGGCATCGGCACGCTGCTTTTCCAATTGGTTACCAAGCAGAAAGTGCCGGTTTTTTTAGGCTCGTCGTTCGCCTTTATCGCGCCGATTATTTACGCCATCGGCGAATGGGGGCTGCCTTCCACCATGTTCGGCCTGTTTGCGGCGGGTTTTATGTATTTTGTGTTTGCCGCGCTGATTAAATGGCGCGGACTCTCTGCCGTCAACCGCCTGCTGCCGCCGGTGGTTATCGGGCCGGTGATTATGGTGATCGGTTTGTCGGTGGCGGTGGTGGCCAGCCAGATGGCGATGGGTCAGGCCGGCGGCAATCAGGCGGTGGACTACGCCCAATCGCTGCTGCTTTCGGGCTTCACTTTCGCCGTTACCGTGGTGGTGGCGGTGTTCGGCAGCAAAATGATGAAGCTCGTTCCCATATTAATCGGTGTGGGCGCCGGCTACGTTGCCGCCCTGCTGATGGGCTTGGTGGACACAGCGCCGATTGCCGCCGCGCCGTGGTTTGCCGTGCCGCATTTTGAAACGCCGCAAATCAACTGGCAGGCCGCGCTGTTTATGCTGCCGGTTGCCATCGCCCCCGCCATCGAGCATATCGGCGGCGTGATGGCCATCGGCAAAGTAACCGGCAAAGAT
>JBHALY010000012.1:0-4498 GCA_041827905.1 Neisseria dentiae | reverse complement strand
TGAACAAATCTTTCAGACGGCCCGAAATGGCCGAAGAATCTTCGCAAGGCCGTCTGAAAGTGAAGCTGCTCAAAGAAAGCGGCTACACCAAAAACGTATCGCTCGCCCGCGTGCAAAGCCATCATGTGCTGGTGAAAGATTTCGAACAGTGGCTGCAAAACTGCCGGCCGGGCGAATGGGACGTAGTTTATTCCGCCTACCCGCTGATCGCCACCAATATCCTTTTGGGCAAGCATAAAGCGCGCTTGGGCTACAAACTGATTGTCGATGTGCAGGACGTTTGGCCGGAGGCTTTCTCCTCGGTTATTCCTGCCCTGAAAAAAATCCCCCACAACCTGCTGCCGTTCGCTTCGCGCGCCAACGCCGCCTACGCTTACGCCGACGGCTTGGTGGCCGTGTCGCAAAGCTATCTTGACCGTGCCAAAGAAGCCAACCCCGATGCGCCCGGCGAAGTGGTGTATATCGGCGCGGATTACGACAAACTGGGCAGCGCACAACCCAAACCGTTTGACGGCGAAAAAACCCGCTTCTTCTATTTGGGCACCCTCAGCTACAGCTACGATATGGAAACCGTATGCAAAGGCATACAGCGTTTAGCCGAAGCGGGCGAAAGCGTCGAGCTGCACATCATGGGCGGCGGCCCCGATTTGGAAAAACTCAAACAATACGAATCAGAAGCGGTGAAGTTTTACGGTTATATCCCCTATGCCGAAATGATGTCGGTTGCCAAGGGCTGCGACATTGCCGTCAACCCCATCCATTCGTATGCCATGCAGTCGGTTACCAACAAACTTTCCGACTATATGGCGCTGGAAAAACCCATACTGAACAGCCAGGTGAGCAGCGAAATCGACGAAATCCTTACCCTACTGCCGCACGCGAACTACCGCTCGGGCGACGTGGAAAGCTTTACCGCCGCCGCCCGCCAAATCCTGCAACGCAAAAACGATCCGGTTAACAGCGAAGAAATCGTGCGCCGTTTCAAGCGCGATATCGCCTACCAAAAAATCGTCCGCTTAGTGGAACAATTGGGGAGCCGATAACATGAATATGCTGATAAAACGCCTTTTCGACATCGCCGCCTCGGCTGCCGGGCTGATTGTTTTATCACCCGTGTTGCTGGTTTTGGCCTATTTAATCCGCAAAAACCTCGGTTCGCCCGTGTTTTTCACCCAAGAGCGGCCGGGCAAAGACGGCAAGCCGTTCAAAATGATCAAGTTCCGCTCCATGCGCGATGCGGTCGATGCAAACGGCAACCCGCTGCCCGACAGCGAGCGGCTCACGCCGTTCGGCCGGAAACTGCGCGCCACCAGCCTCGACGAGCTGCCCGAATTGTGGAACGTGCTCAAAGGCGACATGAGTCTGGTCGGCCCGCGCCCGCTGCTAATGAAATACCTGCCGCTGTATAACGAATTCCAATACCGCCGCCACGAAATGAAACCGGGCATCACCGGCTGGGCGCAGGTAAACGGGCGCAATGCGATTTCGTGGGATGATAAATTTGCTTATGATATATGGTATATAGACAACCAAAGTTTCTGGCTCGATATCAAGATCCTGATGCTCACTGTAAAAAAAGTATTTGTAAGGGAAGGCATCAATGCCGGAGAAGACGTAACCATGCCCACTTTCCAGGGCAACAACCCGACAGGCGACAACGACCATGACAACCAATAAAAACGTACTCATTTTATCCGCCGGCCGCCGCGTAGAGCTTGTGCAGGACTTCCAAGCCGAAGCCGCCAAGTGTTCAGACGGCATCAAGGTGCTGGCCACCGACCTGAACCCCCGTATGTCACCCGCCTGCCATGTGGCCGACGGCGCGTTCAGCGTACCGCCGATTTCCGCCGAAAACTATATCGACAGTATTTTCGATCTGGCAATCGAGCAAAACATCGGCCTGATTATCCCCACCATCGACACCGAGCTGCAAAAACTCGCCGATGCGCGCCGCCGTTTTGAAGAAGCGGGCATCCACATCATCATCTCCGATTCGGAGCTGGTGACCATCTGCCGCGACAAGCGTTTCACCGCCAGCCTCTTCAACCGCTGCGACATCGCCACGCCCGAAATCTACGAACGCGAAAACCTCACCTTCCCCTGCTTTGCCAAGCCCTACGACGGCAGCCGCAGCATAGGCGCGAAATACATCCACACCGCCGAAGATTTGTCTTACGACATGCTCAAAGACCCGAAAATCATCTTCTGCCAATACATCGACATCACCAACGAATTCACCGAATTCACCGTTGATCTGTATTACGACCGCTCAGGCCGTCTGAAATGCGCCGTGCCGCGCGAACGCCTCGAAGTGCGCACCGGCGAAGTAAGCAAAGGCGCCACCCGCCGCAACGGCCTTTATACGCTGCTGATCGACAAAATGTCGCATCTCGAAGGCGCGCGCGGCTGCATCACCGCCCAGTTTTTCTGCAAAGGCAGCACGGTTTACGGCATTGAAATCAACCCGCGCTTCGGCGGCGGCTTCCCGCTCACCTATGCCGCCGGCGGCAACTACCCCGGCTGGCTGATACGCGAATACCTCTACGGCGAAAAAATCCCGTTTTTCGACGAATGGGAAAACAACCTGATTATGCTGCGTTACGATGCCAAAGTGCTGGTTCACGAAAAATAGTCAAACAAAATAACGGCATATTGCAAACAAAACAAACAATATCATCCGCTCCACATACAAACCCCAAACGAACTTAAACAGCGGTATGCCGTCTGAAAACAAATACCGGCTCCGGCACAGAATGCCCTAACCTGAAAATTTAAACCTCAACTTTAAATTCACCTTTCAAACAAAAAAGGATTACACGATGACCAGAATTCTCTTTATGGGACGGAAAAAAGTTTCCGCCGGCCTCTTGGAATTTCTATCCTCCCAAAGCGGCATCGAAATCGTCGGCGTGTTAACCGACAGCCATCTGCAAGGCTCGCCCACCACGGCGGTAGCCAAACGTTTGGGGCTGCCTCTCTACACCTTCGACACCGCGCTCGAAGCCATGCGCGAAGGCCGTCTGAAATACGATTTGGGCTTATCGATACTGTACTGGCGCAAACTGCGCGACGAATTTTTAACCGTGCCCGCGCGCGGCACCATCAACTTCCACCCCGCCATCCTGCCCGAATACAAAGGCACGGGCGGCTATAATTTGGCGATTATGGACGGCCTCTCCGAATGGGGTATTTCCGCCCACTATATCGACGATTCCATCGACACCGGCGACTTAATCGAAGTGGTGCGCTTTGCGATGGATCCCGACACCGCCACCGCGCAATCGCTCGAACGCGAATCGATGCAGGTGCTCGACGGTTTTGCCAAACGCCTGATTATGCAGGCGGTTGAGAGCAAAGCCAAACTGCCCACCTTCCCGAATATCGGCGGCGAATACACCAGCCGCGCCGAAATGGAAGCCATGAAAGAAATCCGCCCCGGCGACGATGTGGGCAGAAAAATCCGTGCGTTCTGGTTTCCCCCCTACGACGGCGCCTACGTCGAAATCGACGGTCAGAAATACACCCTGGTCGACCGCCGCATTTTGGAAGAAGTCGCCCCCAAAGATTCCACCAGCCTTTTTGCAGGATCAGCCGATGCTTAACACTTCTATCGCCCCGTGGCCCAGCTTCACCCAAGAAGAGGCCGACGCCGTTTCGCGCGTTTTATTGTCCAACAAAGTAAACTACTGGACAGGCACCGAATGCCGCGAGTTTGAAAAAGAATTTGCCGCATGGTGCGGCACCGAATACGCCGTTGCCTTAGGCAACGGCACGCTGGCGCTCGACGTTGCCCTCAAAGCGATGGGCATCGGCGCGGGCGACGACGTGATTGTTACCTCGCGCACGTTTCTCGCCTCCGCCTCCGCCATCGTAACCGCCGGTGCCAACCCCGTGTTTGCCGATGTGGATTTGAACAGCCAGAACATTTCCGCCGAAACCGTTCAGGCGGCCTTAACGCCGAACACCAAAGCCATCATCGTGGTGCACTTGGCCGGCATGCCCGCCGAAATGGACGGCATCATGGCGCTGGCCGGACAGCACAAACTGTGGGTTATCGAAGACTGCGCCCAAGCGCACGGCGCCAAATACAAGGGCAAGCCCGTAGGCTCCATCGGCCACGTCGGCGCATGGTCGTTCTGCCAAGACAAAATCATGACCACCGGCGGCGAAGGCGGCATGGTTACCACCAACGATAAAGATTTGTGGTCGAAAATGTGGTCGTATAAAGACCACGGCAAAAGCTACGATGCCGTGTACAACCGCCAGCACCCGCCCGGCTTCCGCTGGCTGCACGAGAGCTTCGGCACCAACTGGCGCATGATGGAGATGCAGGCGGTTATCGGCCGCATCCAACTCAAGCGCATGAGCGATTGGACGGCCAAACGCCAAGCCAACGCCGCGCAACTCGAAGCGGTGCTGAACCCTTTTGCCGGCATCCGTTTGGTAAACGTGCCCGACTATATCGAACACGCGCAATATAAGTTTTATGCGTTTGTGA
>JBHALY010000011.1:0-6243 GCA_041827905.1 Neisseria dentiae | reverse complement strand
TGATGCTCGGCTTTATCACGGCGGTGGGCGGCGGCATTGTGCGCGATGTGCTGGTGAACGATATTCCCATGATTTTGCGCAAGGATTTTTATGGCACCGTGTCGGTGATTATCGGCCTTGCGCTCTACGGGTTGGACAAACTGGGCTGGGTAAATCCGTTCACATTGAATCTGCTGCTGTTCGGCGGTTATGTGCTCAGGCTGTGGGCGCACCGTGTGGCTTGGCGGCTGCCGAAGTTTTAATGCAGGCCGTCTGAAACGGTGGCTTTCAGACGGCTGTAAGACAAGCGCTCTATGAAACGATAATGCGGTTTCGACGACGGTGTGTGTGTGGAGGGGCTGTATTGAGTAGTGCGGCTGCAAGAATGAGTACAACCCCTATATATTGCAATGTTTGCAGCCGTTCGCCCAATAGTACGGCGGCTAACAATACGGCGGTAAGCGGCTCGAAAATAGTGAAAACAGAAGCTTTGGTTGCGGGCATTTTTTGAAGGCCGCGCATAAATAGGAAGGAGGCACTGATGGTGCCGATGAAAGAAATACCGGTTGTAGCAACCCAGGCTGCCGGGCTTTGTTGCGTCAGTTTTGCAATGGTGGGATAAGTGTTGGGAAACAGCAGCAGGGCAAAGGCCGAAAGTATGATTGAAGTAAAAAATACCAGCATCGGCGGGCTGCCTGACATTGCCCGTTTGCCCAAAACACCGTAAAGCGCATAACACATACCCGAACCCAATCCAACCAAAATGCCTGTCGGATCTGCTGTGCCGTTGCCCAACATCGTCAAACTTACGCCAAGCACAGCTGTGGCGGACAAGAAAGCCGACTTACGGCTGATGCGTTCAGATAACAGTAACCGTGCAAATACTAAACTCCATACCGGCGCGGTATACAGAAGCGTTACGGCTAGAGACGATCCTACCCGAGCTACTGCCGCAAAATAGCATAAACTCATTCCCAGCATACCGATTAAAGACTGTACGACTAACGTTGGTATATGCCGTTTTTTTATTTGTCGCAAATAAGGCCGGAAATATGGCAGGATTACCAGCAAAGTCAGCCCGGCAATCAGAATCCGCAGGGTAGCTACTTCGGTACCAGTGAAGCCTAAACGGTTTAATTGTGTGCCGAGTATGCCGAGTGTTCCCCAACAGATGGCACCTGCAATGATTTGCAGGGCACCGATAAGGTTGTGTTGCATATAGAGACCTTGAGTGTATAGCGAAAAACTTTATTTCTGCCACGGCGTTGCTGCGCCTCACCGCATTACCTGTACTGTCTGCGGCTTGCTGCCTTGTAGTAAAAACAAGTTTTCCGCTTCCGCTATAGAAGAAAAATTGAATGGATCTTTAATTTATGGTTGTCTGTGGCGGTATTGAATATCCCCGGTTTCTCCGGGGATATGTGCTTTGTACTCGGCGTGATTGGAATCAGCCGGTTTGTCTGTCAGCGTAATGCTTTTTTGCTGTAATCTTTGCTTGCGCACACAGCAACCAGTGCAACTAAAGCAACCAGCATCAGATACCAAGCAGGAGAGAGTTTGGAACCGCTGAAACCGATTAACCATGTAGCGACCAGAGGTGCGGTACCTCCAAGCAGGGCATTGGCGCAATTGAAACTGAACGCAAAACCGGTATAGCGTACTTCGGTAGGGAAAATTTCAGAAAGATAAGCGGGCAGGGTGCCGTCGTTAACCGATAAAACAGCGCCAAAAATGATTTGAATCAGTAAAATCAGCCCGAACCCACCCCAGCCGAACGCGCTAAACAGGGGCACGGTAACCACAATAAATAAAGCGGAGGCAATGGCCAGCATCATTTTACGGCCATAGCGGTCGGATAGCTTGCCCATGATAAAGATAAAACCGATATAGGAGAGCAGCGACAGCGAAGCAGCAATAAAAGATTGGGTTTTATTGACGCCCATCTCTTCGGAAAGATAGGTAGGCATATAGCTGAGAATCAGATAAAACGCTACCGCATTCAGGCTGGCCACCAGAAAAGCAAGCAGAAGTGCTTTGCGGTGATGACGGAAAAGCTGGGAAACGGGTACATTTTCAGGTTCTGAACGAGTGGAAAATTGCTGGAATGTTGGGGTTTCTTCCAATTTCAGGCGGATATAGCGTCCAACCAAGCCCAGCGGTGCAGCCAGCAGGAAAGGTATGCGCCAGCCCCATTCTGCAATCGCACTTTCACTCAGGAATTCATACATGCCTGCTGCCATCAGTGAGCCGAGCAATAACCCGGCAGCCGTGCTGGCGGGTACCATGCTGGTGTAGAAACCGCGCTTTTCTTTGGGGGCATATTCGGCAAGAAAAGCAGATGCGCCGGCATATTCACCCGAAGCCGAAAATCCCTGCAAAGTGCGGAGAATCAGCAGCAAAACCGGTGCTGCAATACCGATGCTGGCGTAACCCGGTAGCAAAGCAATGGCAAAAGTTGATACCGACATAATCAGAATTGACCAGGAAAGCGCAGGTCTACGGCCGTATTTGTCGCCGATATATCCCCAAAAAATCCCGCCGAGCGGACGAATGAGAAAAGAAATGGCAAATACCGCATAAGTAGACATCAGAGCAGTAGTTTTATCTTCTGACGGAAAAAATACCAAGGCAATCACAGCGGCCAGATAGCCATAAGCACCATAATCGAACCATTCGACAAAATTACCGATAAAGCTGGCGCGGGCAGCACGTTTCAAGTTGGCGGCATCGGCGGAATTGGCGGGAAAACGGTCGTTGTATTTCGCAGTAAGTTCCATGACAGCAGTCCTTATATAAAAATAGAGATAAATAGGCTTGTGCCATTAGGCGGGGATGATGTTGTGTTTGGGGCCGTAACCGAAACCGGTGATGTTGTCGGAACCGTTTTCCGTAACCACCAAAATATCGTGTTCGCGATAACCGCCTGCACCGGGCATACCCTCCGGTAGCATAATCATCGGCTCCATGGAAACGACCATGCCCGGTTCGAGCACGGTTTCGATGTCTTCACGCAATTCCAAGCCGGCTTCGCGGCCGTAGTAGTGGGAGAGAACACCGAACGAATGGCCGTAACCGAAGGTGCGGTATTGCAGCAAGCCGTAGTGGCTGTAGATTTTGTTGAGCTCGTGGGCGATATCGCAGCAGCGTGCACCGGGTTTAATCAGTTTGATGCCGGCTTCATGCACTTCGACGTTAATTTCCCACAAGCGGCGGGACGCGCTGTCCGGTTCGCCCAGGAACAGGGTGCGTTCGATAGCGGTGTAGTAGCCGCTGATCATAGAAAAACAGTTAAGGCTTAAAATGTCGCCTTTTTCGAGCTTGCGGGCGGTCACAGGATTGTGTGCGCCGTCGGTATTGATACCCGATTGGAACCAAGTCCAAGTGTCCATCAACTCACCATGCGGGAAGCGGCGGCCGATTTCACGAACCATGGCTTGGGTAGAAGCCAAAGCCACTTCATATTCGGGTACCCCTTCCTTTACTGCGGCCACTAATGCTTCGGCGCCTATGTCACATACTTGGGCACCATGTTTAATCAATTCGATTTCTTCTGCTGATTTGATCATGCGCATTTTCATGCAGGCTTGGCTGATGTCGACAAACTCCACATTGGGCAGGCAGGCTTTCAGCTTTTCCAGTCTTTCCAGCGGCAATTGGTCGTATTCGATACCGACGCGCCCCCGATTGGGAATTTCCTGTTGGACGGCACGGAAATAGTTATCGCGTTGCCAATCGGTGTAAACGATATTCCGGTCGCCGGTATTGCGGCGGTAAGGTTGTCCGCCGTCGATATTGGCAGAAATCAGGCAGCTGCTTTGCTGGTTAACGACAAAACCGTAAAACCGCCCGAAATAGCAGTAGAGAAAATCGGCGTAATAGCAGATGTTGTGATAAGAAGTGAATAAAACGCTGTCGATTTGGTATTCCGCCATGTGGCGGCGCAGCTTGGAAAGCCTGTTGGCGTATTCTTGGTTGCTGAATGTGTGCGGGACTTTATCGCCATTGGGTATTTCAATCAGACTAGGCATTTCAAGCATGTTCATCATGGTTTCCTTTTGAAGTTTGCAGAGCGCGGTTAAGTTGTTTCTATGTTAAGGAAATGACATGAGTTGAATTTTGCCTAGGGCGACGTATCTTTTTCCGATTACGACTTGTTTTGTAAAATTGTATACAATATGCGGAGAGTATTTATAATTTCTTCATCCTGCCTGTCAGAAAAATAACCGTCAGGTTATTTTGTAAACAAGCCTTTATCAGTTGGAGAGAAGGGATGGAGAATTCTTTTTGTCGTGTAGGATTTTTACTAATCGACGGTTTTTCCATGATTGCATTTGCCAATGTGCTGGAGCCTTTGCGCATGGCCAACTACATAGAAGGCAAATCTCTGTATCATTGGCGTTTGGCTGGCTTAACCGGTAATCAGACTGCCGCCAGTAACGGCGTGAAAGTAGGACACACCCATATGCAGCACGAATTGATTGCATGCGATATGGTGTTTGTATGTGGAGGTTATGATGTTAGGCACTTGGTATCACCGATATTGCGCCAGCTGCTACAACAATTGGCCGCACGGGATATCATTTTGGGCGGTATTTGCACGGGCGCCTTTGCGCTTGCAGATGCCGGATTGTTGGACGGTTGCCAGGCCAGTCTGCATTGGGAAAACCACTTGGCAGCCAAAGAACATTATCCCGAAGTAGCATTTAACGAACATATCTATACACTTGATCACAAGCGCTACACCTGTTCGGGCGGCACAGCAGGATTGGATATGGCGCTGCAAATGATTCGCGAACGTCACGGAAAAAGACTGGCGGGAGAGATTGCCGAGCTTTTTTTAATCGATCATTGGCGGCAGAGCGACAGCTATCAACATCTGCCCAAACCGGAGCGGATCAGCCCTGGTTATGAATATGTTATCAATGCAGTCGGCCTGATGCAGAGTAATTTGGAAGAGCCGCTAACCCAAAAAGATTTAAGCCGTTTGGCCGGTATCTCTTCGCGCCAGCTTCAAAGATTGTTTCAGCAATACTGCGGAGCGGCACCGTCCCGTTATTATCTGGAAATGCGCTTGCGGCGGGCTCGCGAGCTGTTGCAGCAAACCAGCATGAACATCACCGATATCGCATTGGCTTGCGGTTTTTTAACCGTTTCATCATTAAGCAAAGCCTATCGTAGGCATTATGGCTGCCCGCCGTCCCAAGAAAGAAGAAAACTCCGCCCCTCGGCCTAATTTTATTGCGTGGGCAAAGACAGTATTGTTCCCCATGTCTGATTGCCGGAAAGGCCGTCTGAAACGGTGGCCTTCGAGCGGCCTTATCTTTTATACTTCGCCATCCGTTTGCCAACCATATACTGTTTCAGACGCCTGAGACCTTTGCAAACCCCCCATCTGCGGCGCATTTCTGCGTTGTGCGCTGCTACGCCTTGAACTGCATCCACATCTGGGGGGGGGCAAAGGTCTCGCCTAAACGACTCGCAAAGGTCTCAGGCCGTCTGAAAACCCAATCCCGAAAGCTTGCCATGTCAGACATCTTAAACAAAATCCTCGCCACCAAAGCCGCGGAAGTGGCCGCTGCCAAAGCCGTGCTGCCGTTAAACGAACTCAAGCAGCAGGCGTTGGCGGCCGAGCCTGCGCGCGGATTTGCGGAAGCCATCCGTGCCAAACACGCCGCCGGCTTGCCGGCGGTGATTGCCGAAGTGAAAAAAGCCAGCCCTTCCAAAGGCTTAATCCGTGCTGATTTCAACCCCGTTGCCATCGCACAGGCATATGAGCGCGCCGGAGCGGCCTGCTTGTCGGTGCTGACCGACGAGCAGTATTTCCAAGGCTCGCCCGAATATCTCAAGCAAGCCAAACCCGCCGTAAACCTGCCCGTGTTGCGCAAAGACTTCATCATCGACGACTATCAGGTTTATCAGGCCCGCGCCTGGGGTGCCGATGCCGTGCTGCTGATTGCCGCCGCGCTTGAGGCACATGAATTGGAGCAGTTCGAGTACACCGCGCACAATCTGGGCATGGCGGTGCTGCTGGAGCTGCACGACCCCGCCGAGCTGGAAAAGTGCCGCAACCTCACCACGCCGTTGTGGGGCGTGAACAACCGCAACCTGCGCACGTTTGACGTGTCGTTGCAGCAAACGCTCGACCTGCTGCCCGCGCTTGCGGGCAAAACGGTGATCACTGAAAGCGGCATCCGCAATAAAGAAGACGTAAGCTTTATGCAAAACCACGGCGTGCACACCTTTTTAATCGGCGAAACCTTTATG
>JBHALY010000010.1:0-4262 GCA_041827905.1 Neisseria dentiae | reverse complement strand
GTTGGTATTGATGACATTTTCAACAGCAACCCGCCCTTGGATAACCTGTTGCAGTGTAGCTTTCGAGGTATCCGGCACGATTTCGGTATAGACTTTGTCGTCCCGTTTTAAGATGCTGAAAACAATGGTTTTGCCTCCCGCTCCCCACCCGCGTTTACCTCGGATGCGTTTGGCACCAAAGTAGGATTCGTCCAGTTCGACCACACCGGCAAAGGGAGTTTGCCGTTCACATTCAGCGGCCATACGGCAACGCAGTTTGAGAAACAGATTATTGATACTTCGGGTACTGATACCACCAAACTGACAGGAATCAGTGTCAGAAGCATCAACAGCCTGTACCTGAAGTTGCGTTCGCCGGCGCTTAGCTGACGAATGCGAACAGCACACGCCTTTCTACGGCATCGTAGAATTAGACAAATCCTATTTCGGTGCAAAGCGCATCTGAGATGAGCACAGGTGCGGAGCGGGTGGTAAAACCATCATTTTCGGGCATCCTCAAACGAGGCGACAAGGTTTATACCGAAATCTTTCCCGATGCTTCCAAAGTAACGCTGCAAAAGGTTATCAAAGACTGAGACCTTTGCAAAAGCCCAAAAACTCCTCTAAATTCCCTTAAAGAATTCAGAGGAGTTTTTTTATGAGCAGCTTTTTCCACAAACAAGCCCAAATCATGATAAGCAAACATATCAACAGCTACCCGTTGCTCAAAATCAACCGACTACTCGATTGGCAGCCCATCGAACAACTGCTCAACCGACAAAAGACCCGTTACATCCGCGACCACCCCGCCTATCCGCTACTGCCCATGTTCAAAGCCGTCTTGCCCGGCCAATGGCACAGCCTCTCCGATCCGGAATTGGAGCGTTGTTTAGCTACCCGTCTGAATTTCTTTTGATGCGCGCTGTGTGAAGAAGGACGGCAAATTCACCTTAGGCTACAAACAACACACCCGCACCGATTGGGAAGGCTATATCGAGAAACTGCACATCACCCCGGCCAACATCCACGAGTGCAACCATTTCGAACCGCTATTGGCCGACATCGCACCCAAAACAACTGTCTATGCAGAAAGGGATATGACAGTAAAACCAACCGTGAACACCTGCAAAGCAAACGGCTATCCGACGGCATTATGCGTAGGGCACACCGGGGCAAACCTTTAACGGAGCAGGATAAACAGCGCAATACGCAGCTATCGAAAGTGCATTATGTGGTCGAGCAAACCTTCGGTACGCTGCACCGGAAGTTCGGCTGTAAAAGAGCGCGCGTGTTGGTTTACGGAAAGTACTGGCGCAAAGCCATTTGAAAGCGGTGTGCCTGAACCTGCAAAAGCAGCTAACAAGCTTCGTGTGCCTGCTGCTGCCTGAAAAGGCAATCAGTACCCCGATAAAGGGGTTAATTAGGGGAAATATAGACAAGAAACACGTCTCAAAATGAAAAAACGATTACTTGATTGTTCAGGTAACCGTTCAGATGGGATAACCGGTATTTCGCAAAGGTCTAGGCCGTATCACGGTCGAGAGTGTAATCAATACCGATGGCTGGCGGGGCTATCATGGATTGGTCGACATGGGTTTTGTGAAACATTTCAGAGTGCAGCACGGCAACAATGAGTTTGTTCGAGGTATACAACATATCAATGGTATCGAATCCTTTTGGAGCTATGCCAAGCACCGCTTGGTACAGTTTAATGGAGTGCCGAAGCATACCTTTTACTGCATTTAAAAGAAACCGAGTGTCGCTTCAATCACCGACATGATGATCTGTATAAAGTACTATTAAAAATGTTGCGGGGAGACCCTTTAAAATGAATTTTGCTTCCTAAGCCCCATAACAAATACATATTTAGCCTGTTTGCTGCTTACAGCAGATTCAAACAAACTAATTTCAGAAGACCTTTCTCACTACTTGGCATTACACGCTCAATAAACCGCCTTACCGCTTGCCGACAGGGTTTCGGCAATGTCGTCTGCCAGCGTTTTGCAATCATGCTCGCTCAGGTTGCCTATCGTAATCCGAACCGCGCTTTGTTTCGATAAATTGAAAGTCGCGCCGCTTTGCACCGCCCAGCCTTTGGCGGCAAGAAACTGGATCACCTGTGCTTCGTTATGAACCGGCAGCCAGATATGCTGGCCTTCGCCGTGTTGGCCGGGCACACGAATACCGTGCTGTTTCAGACGGCCAATCAGTTTTTGGCGGCGGGTTTGGTAGCTTTCGGCGATATTGGCCAATCCGCTCTCGCCCAGCCGCTGCCACAATTGCAGCGTGATGTGCTGCAACAGTTTGCTGATCCAGCGCGGCCCCAGTGAAAAGCGTTTTTTCATGGCTTTTAAGGTGTTACCGTTGCCTGCCGCAACGGCGGTGCGCATATCGGTGCCGAGAAATTTGCTGGTCGAGGTGCTGTATATCCATTCGTTGGCAAATCCTTCCATGCCGTGGAAGGGCTTCAGGCTGAGCGCCGCCCAATGGTCGTCGATAATCACCAGTGTTTTGTGCGGTGCAAGCACACGCTGCCATGCCTGCCAGCGTTCGCGGCTGTAACAGATGCCGGTGGGGCTGTGGGCGCGCGGGGTGAGGATAACGGCGGAAATTAAACTGAAATCTACATGATCGGGGATTTTCGCGCCTTCTTCGTCCATTTCAACCGGCACGGCCTCGAGGCGCAAACTGGCAAGCAGCGGCAGCAGCGGTAGCCAACACGGGGTTTCCACCAACACTTGGGCACCGGGCATGCAGCGCTGGCTGAGCGCACGTTCGATGATGTCCAAACTGCCTGAAAGCAGCATGAGGTCAGCTTCGATGCCGGTGTTTTGCTTTAACCAATTACGGATAAACGACATCAGCTCGGGGCTGTCGCCGTGGCTGCCCACGTCGGCGGCCAAATGGTAGCCGTTGAGCAGGTCGGCGGGCAGCTCGGGCAGCAGGCGGCGATCGATATTGCCCGAAGCCAAATCCACCAAACCTTGGGGAACGGCGCTTTCGGTGTGCAGGATTTCGGTTTTTTCGGGTACGAAGCTGCCGCGCCTGCCGTCGGTGTCGATGATGCCCGCATCGCGCAATTGTTTGTAGGCTGCCGACACGGTGTTGGGGTTCACCCCCAATTCTTGCGCAAGGTTGCGCACGGTAGGCAGCCGGTAGCCGGCAGGCCACACTTCGTCGCGAATAAGCCCTGCAATAGATTGGGCGATATTGACAGCAGTACCGCCTTTGGGTTTTAATTCCACAATACAAAATCCTTTTTGTTCTAGTTCAAATTAATTTAAAGGATTTTCATAAAGTTGGCAAGCATTTTATTTGCGGTTTTCAGACGGCCGCGCTTGATTTTCAGGCCGTCTGAAAACCCAAAGCTGTTATAATGCTGCGCCATAACGAAAATAACGCAAGCCATTACCAAGCTGAGGAATTCCGCCATGTCGAGCGCACCCAAAGGCCAAAACCAACCCAAAGAACAAGTTATCCAACTGTACCAAAGTGCGAAACGCATCCACCCGAAAATGGCCAAAGGGCGTTTCGCCAATTTGCGCCTGTTGATGATTCTGGCCACCCAGTTCGTGTTTTACGTGGTGCCGTGGTTCAACTGGAGCGGCCGCCAAGCCGTTTTGTTTGACATACCCGAACGCCATTTCTATATTTTCGGCCTTTCGCTCGGTATGGGTGATTTGATTTATCTGGCCCTGCTGCTGATTATTTCGGCCTTCGGCCTGTTTTGGTGGACCACCATCGCCGGCCGTTTGTGGTGCGGCTACGCCTGCCCGCAAACGGTTTACACCGAAATCATGCTGTGGATAGACCATCTTGTCGAAGGCGACCGCAACAAACGTTTGAAGCTCGATAAAGAGCCGTGGAACTTCCGCAAAATCCGCATCAAAACCACCAAATACCTGCTGATTTTCGCCGTATGCGCATGGACGGGCATCACTTTCGCCGGCTGGTTCACGCCGATACGCGAACTCGTGCCCGCCGTGTTCACCTTCACCGCAAGCGGCGGCGCGCTGTTTGCCGCAGCGTTCTACGGCTTCATGACTTGGTTGTTTGCCCATCAAATGCGCGAACAAGTGTGTCTGCACATGTGCCCCTACGCCCGCTTCCAAAGCGCGATGTTCGATAAAGACACGCTGATTATCTCTTACGACACCGAACGCGGCGAACCGCGCGGCGCCCGCAAAAAAACCGCCAGCAAAGAAGAAACCAACCTCGGCGACTGCATCAACTGCACCATGTGCGTGCAGGTGTGTCCCGTGGGCATCGACATCCGCGACGGC
>JBHALY010000009.1:0-14823 GCA_041827905.1 Neisseria dentiae | reverse complement strand
TAGATGATTACATACATTACTACAATCATGAACGGATTAGTTTAAACTTAAAAAAGCTGAGTCCTGTCGGCTACAGAACCCAGCTTGAAAAGGCTGTTTGAGAAAGACTCTTAACTTGTCCAAGTATTGGGGGACAGTTCATATTTTCAGACGGCCTTTGATGATAACATCATGTTTGGGTTACAGCTGCTTCAAGCGGGCGATGCGGTTGTCTAAGGTGGGGTGTGTGCTCATTAAAGAATCGCGCGCTTCGCTGGCGATGCCCATGGCGGTCATTTCTTTGGGCAGGTCGCTGGCGTTGCCTTTCAGGCGTTGCAGGGCGGCGATCATTTTGGGCGCGCCCACCAGTCGGGCGGCACCCGCATCGGCACGGTATTCGCGCTGGCGGCTGAACCACATCACGATGAAGTTGGCCAAAAAGCCGAACACGATTTGCAGCACGATGCTCACGAGCATATAAGTGCCTTGCGAGGTTTCGCCGTTGCCGCTGCGGGCCACGATGCCGGAAACCACGCGGGCGAGAAACACGACGAAAGTATTGACCACGCCTTGAATCAGCGTGAGCGTAACCATATCGCCGTTGCCGACGTGAGCCATTTCGTGTGCAAGCACGGCTTCCACTTCGTCGCGGGTCATGTTGTCGAGCAGGCCGGTGCTCACGGCCACCAAAGAGTTGTTTTTGCTGGCGCCGGTGGCGAAAGCGTTGGGTTCGGGCGAGTGGTAAATTGCGACTTCGGGCGTTTTCAGGTTCCACTGGCGGGCTTGGTTTTCAACGGTTTGCAGCAGCCACGCTTCGGTTTCGTTGTGCGGCTGGGTAATCACTTCCGCGCCGACCGAGCGTTTGGCGATGGTTTTGGACATCAGCAGTGAAATGATGGAACCGGTAAAGCCGACAACCGCCGAATAAATCAGCAGGCTGACCATGTCGTTGGGGTTGGCGCTTACCCCGAGTATGCTCAGAATGATGCTGATAACGACCAAAACGGCGATGTTGGTTAGCAAAAACAGAAAGATGCGTTTCACAGGTTTTCCTTTGATAGTGCGGTTTGTGTTGTTGTTTTTCGGCTTTTGTTCCGAAGAACGCGGTTATTGTCTCAAAAAGCCTTTATGCCGCAAAGATGCGGTATGGCAAAGGTATGCAAATTTGTGAACAATTTTAAACGGTTTGATTAACAGATAAAAGGTGTTGGTGTGATTGGACACAAAAAGGCCGTCTGAATGCCTGCTTAGGGTTGTTCAGACGGCCTTTAAACGGTGGCGGGGCCGTTTTAAATCGTGCTTCTGTGGGCAACGCGCACATGGGTGTTGTAGTTGTTGCCTTCTTCGTCGTATTGGGGTTTGAAGCCTTTCAGAATCACGTTGATGTTGTGTTCTTTGGCGAAGATGTTGGCAAAATCTTCAATCAGTTCCAAAACGTCGCTGGCGATATAGGAAGAGCGCTCGGCGTTGATGGTGATTTGGGAGTGCGGGCGGACGTTTTTGAGGGTTTTCTTAATCGCGGCCTTGTTCAAAAACGATACTTCTTCGGCAAGGTCGAGCGTGATTTCGTCAGCGCTGGCCAATTCTTCGCGGTCGAGGTAATAAGCCCGTTTCATATTGGCCTGCAAGATAAAGAATACGCTGATGGCCAAGCCGATGCCCACGCCTTTGAGCAGGTCTAGCCATACCACGGCGATCATGGTAGCCATAAACGGGATAAACTGATACAGCCCTTTGTACCAAAAATGCATGATGGTGGCGGGTTTGGCGAGTTTGTAGCCCACCAGCAGCAGCACGGCGGCCAAAGTGGCCAGCGGGATTTTGTTGAGCAGCACCGGAATCAGCAACACGCAAACCAGCAGCAACAGCCCGTGAATAATGGTGGAGAGTTTGTGTGTGGCGCCTGCATTGGCGTTGGCGGAAGAGCGTACGATAACGGAGGTCATCGGCAGGCCGCCGATCAGCGAACAGGCGATGTTGCCTATGCCTTGGGCACGCAGTTCCTGATTGGTGTCGGTGATGCGGCGGCGCGTATCCAGGCGGTCGGACGCTTCGATGCACAACAGCGTTTCAATCGAGGCGACGATGGCGATGGTGATGCCGGTTATCCATACATAGCTGTTGCCGAAGCCCGAAAAATCGGGAAAGGTTATCAGGCCGGCAAATTCCTGCAAGGTGTGCGGAACAGGGAGTTGCACCAATTGGTTGGCAGGAATGGCAAAGTTGCTGCCTGTTGCGATAAAGATTTCGTTCATCACGATACCTGCGGCCACGGCAATCAGCGCGGCAGGCAATGCTTTGATTTTTTTCAGTGCGGGTATGTTGTCCCAACCGATCAGAATGGCCATCGACACCGCCGCCACCAATAGCGAACCCATGTGGATGTGGCTGAAAACCGCAGCATCGGTAATGCTGCCGCTGCTGCCCAATGCGTAGGGGAGTTGTTTGGCGATAATGATGATGCCGATGCCCGCCAGCATGCCTTCGATAACCGAGGCGGGAATGTATTCGGCGATGCTGCCTGCGCGCAGAAAGCCCAGCGCCAGTTGCAGGATGCCGGCGACGAGCGCGGCGCAGAGAAACAGTTCGAACGAGCCGAGCTGGGTAACGGCTGCCAGAATAATGGCAGCCAAGCCGGCTGCGGGGCCGGAAACGCTAATGTGCGAGGTGCTCAGAAAACCGACGACAATGCCGCCGATGATGCCGGAAATAATGCCTGATAAGGGCGGTGCGCCCGATGCTAGGGCAATGCCCAAACATAGGGGAAGGGCCACCAGAAAAACAACCAGGCCGGATGCAAAATTAGATTTAAGCAGGCTGCCTGTCCCTTGTTTATAAAGAGGATTCATAAAATACTCCGAATGATGTGTGTGTGTGTGTTGTGTTGGAAATAACCGTTAGCCGTTGGCGACTTGTTGGGTGTTGTCGATCAGTTCGTTTACCGCCCATTGGCTGTCGGTGAGATCGTAGATTTTGTGGATGTCGTTAACGATGGAGGTTAAATCGATGTTCAAATCTTTCAGACGGCCTGTGTGCAAATCGAACACCCAGCCGTGTACGATGGGCAGACCCCCTTCGAGATAGCGCTCCTGCACGCAGGGCATCTTGATAACGTTGAGGCATTGCTCTTGAATATTCAGCTCTACCAAACGGTCGTAGCGTTCTTCTTCGTTGGTGATTTGGTCAAGCTCTTCCTGATGGATGCGGTACACGTCGCGGATACCGCGCAGCCACGGATTCATCAGGCCGTAGTCTTGCGGCAGCATGGCGGCGCGCACACCGCCGCAGTTGTAGTGGCCGCACACGATGATGTGTTTGACTTTAAGGTGGGTAACGGCGTATTGGATGGCGGAAGAAGCGTTCATGTCGATGCCGTTAACCAGATTGGCCACGTTGCGGTGAATGAATACTTTGCCGGGTTCCAGCCCCATCAGCTCTTCTGCGGCCACACGGCTGTCGGAGCAGCCGATATACAGATATTCGGGCATTTGGGTTTCGGCCAGCCTCTCGAAATAATGCGGGTCTTGGCGCTTTTTCTCTTCGGCCCAGCGTTTGTTGTTTTCGAAAATCACTTGATAGGATGTGTCGTTTATCATAATAAACCTCTCTTTGTGTGTGGTTGTTAAAAGTGCTTGATAAGCTAAAAACCTGCACGGCGGCAGCCTGAGTGCAGGCAGGCGGCGGGTACATTTGCGCACGAAAAAGCTTTTATGCCGGCGCGGCAAATGTTGTTTTGGTTTTTTAGTTGTAAAACTACTTTTTAATTGGGTTAAAACCGATGGTTCGGAAGGAATGTCAAGCCGATAAAACGGTTGGGCTTGCAGCCGTTATGTGGCCATTTTTTTATATATTTATTAATATTTGATGAATATTTGTGAATATTCAGGGAAGTAGAGAAGACGGTTTACAAATGGGCCGGTTAAAGCCGTATCTTGCAAATGTGTAGCATTATATCGGCGAAATCTTAGGTGAAAATTAGCAGTTTGAAAATTAATTACAAATTTTTTTAGCAATTGACAATGATAGTGGGGTAGATGCAAATGAAAATGCCGTCTGAAATTTCAGACGGCATCATCGTTTTTAAATAAACGCTATTTGAAATCAAGCGGTTTGCTCGTCGGCTTTATAGCCTTTGGTAGCAAAGAACAGGATATACAGATAGCAAAGGGTGGGCACGAAGAACGATACCAACAGGCCGATGTGGTCGGCAAAGAAGCCTTGCACCACAGGCACGATTGCGCCGCCCACAATTGCGGTACAGATAATGCCAGAAGCCGCACCGGTAAATTTACCCAAGCCTTTGGTGGCCAGCGAGAAGATGGTCGGGAACATGATCGAGTTGAAGAAACCGATCAGCAGCAGCGACCACATGGTGATAAAGCCGCCGCCGGCCAGAATGGCGACAATGGTTAAAGTGATGGTGGCAACGGCGTTGAATGCCAGATATTTGTTGGGTGCGATTTTGTTCATCATGGCAGAGCCGATGAAACGGCCTACCATTGCGCCGCCCCAATAAACCGACAGATAGAATGCGCCGGTGGTGTGGTTGAGGCCGGCGGCCACTTCCAGCACGTTAATCATCAGCGAACCGATAGCCACTTCGGCACCCACATAACAGAAGATGGCGGCAGCACCGAGCACCATGTGTTTGTATTGCCAAACGCTGGTTTTACCGTCGTGGTTGTGTTCGGTTTCTTCTTCGGCAATTTTGCGCGCGTCGGGCAGGTGGATCATTTTCACCACCACGGCCAACAGAATCAGGAAGCCTGCCAAGCCCAGATAGGGAATCTGCACCGAAGAAATACGCTCGGCTTCGCTGGCGGTGGCGTCCACGAAAATCAGCATCGCACCCAGCGGCGGGGCGATCATGGTGGCCAGTGAGTTAAACGCCTGAATCAGCGTGAGCGTGGCGGATTCTTTGCCCGGTTTGGCCAGCAGGGTTACATAGGGGTTGCCCGCAACCTGCAACAGCACGATGCCTGAAGCCAGGATAAACAGCGCGCCCAAGAAAATCGGGTAAGAGTGACTGCCGGCGGCGGGGTAAAACAGCAAACAGCCTACGGCGGCAATCAGAAAGCCGCCCATCACGCCGTTTTTATAGCCTACTTTTTCCACCAGCTTGCCCATCGGAATCGACATCACGGCGTAGGCGGTGAAGAAGCAGAACTGAACCAGCATCGCCTGAGTGTAGGAAAGTTTGAAAATTTCTTTCAGGTGGGGAATCAGGATGTCGTTCATGCAGGTGATGAAACCCATCATGAAAAACAACGTAGTCAACACCGACAACGCGAAGTTGTTGTTTTGTTGTGATTGCGCAGACATATCAATATCCTCGTTGAGATTTAAAATGGTGATAATTTCTTTAAGATATTCAGAGTTTTATTGATGATTCATCTTAAAAGAAAGCGGCAGATAATACCGATATTCCAATATTATGAATACTGTTATTTTGCTACACTTATCACCTTGCAAGCAGGCCGTCTGAAATGAATTTTCTTTCAGACGGCCTGATTCTTCAGCACTCTCCCGCTTTGTCGCAATTGGCGTTGCGGTAGAGGCGGATCAGACGCTCGGTCGAGCTGTCGTGCTGCTGCACGTCGGTTTTGCCCGTTAATTCGCCCAAAATGGTTTTGGCCAGCTGTTTGCCCAGCTCGACGCCCCATTGGTCGAAACTGTTGATGCCCCAAATCACGCCCTGCACGAAGGTTTTGTGTTCGTAGAGCGCAATCAGGCTGCCCATGTTGCGGGGGTTGATTTTGGTCATCAGAATGATGTTGCTGGGGCGGTTGCCCGAAAAGGTTTTGTGCGGCACCAGCGCTTCAATCTTCGCCTGATTCAAGCCTTGCGCTTCGAGTTCGGCGCGCGCTTCTTCGGGGGTTTTGCCGCGCATAAAGGCTTCGGCCTGCGCAAACACGTTGGCCAGCAGGATTTCGTGGTGGCCGGGCAGGTTGCTGCGTTTTTCGAGCGAGGCAATCAGGTCGATGGGGGTGATGTGCGTGCCTTGATGCAGCAGCTGGAAGAAGGCGTGTTGGCCGTTGATACCGGTTTCGCCCCAGATAATCGGTGCAGTTTCGTGCGCCACGGGCTGGCCGTCGAGCGTTACCTGTTTGCCGTTACTTTCCATGTCGAGTTGCTGGATAAATTTGGGCAGGCGGTGCAGGTGTTGGTCGTAGGGGGCGATAACGTGGCTGCCGCCGCCGTAGTAGTTGATATACCAGATGCCGATCAGCGCCAGCAGCACGGGCATATTCTGTTCCAGCGGTGCGTTGGCGAAGTGCTGGTCCATCAGGTGGGCGCCGTTGAGCATTTCGATAAAGTTTTCTTCGCCCAAAAACAGCATAATCGGCAGGCCGATGGCCGACCACAGGCTGTAACGGCCGCCCACCCAATCCCAAAATTCAAACATATTGGCGGTGTCGATGCCGAATTCGGCCACGGCTTTTTTGTTGGTGGAAACGGCGACGAAATGTTTGGCAATCGCGGCTTCGTCGCCGGCGTGTTTCAAAAACCATTCGCGCGCGGTCAGGGCGTTGGTGAGCGTTTCTTGGGTGGTGAAGGTTTTGGAGGCGATAACGAACAGCGTGGTTTCGGGATGCACTTTTTCGAGCACATCGCGCAGTTGCGAGCCGTCCACGTTGGAAACGAAGTGCATGCGCATCCGCGGGTGGCCGAAGGGTTTGAGCGCGGTGCACATCATCAGCGGGCCTAAATCGGAGCCGCCGATGCCGATATTGACCACGTCGGTAATCACTTGGTTGGTGTAGCCCAGCCATTCGCCGCTGCGCACTTCGTGGGTGAATTCGCCCATGCGGTGCAGCACATGGTTCACTTTGGGCATCACGTCTTCGCCGTCGACTTCGATGGGCGAATTGGTGCGGTTGCGCAAGGCGATGTGGAGCACGGCACGGTTTTCGGTTTCGTTGATTTTTTCGCCGTGGAACATCTGCTTGATGCGCTCGGGCAGGCCTGCTTCACGCGCCAGTTTGAACAGCAGGTTCAGCGTTTCGTCGGTGATGCGGTTTTTTGAATAATCCAGCGTGATGCCGCCCACTTCTAGCCAGTAGCGTTGGGCGCGTTCGGGGTCTTGCTCGAACAGCTCGCGCATATGCACATTTTTGGTGGCGTCGAAATGTTTCCAAAGCTCCCGCCAAGAAGGTAAATCCTGTAAATGTTTCATGATTCTGAGTCCTTGCTTTTATCGTATTCCAAATGTTTGCTGTGAATGCTGCGTTTGCTCTTTTGCAGTTGCAGGCTGGCGGTTTCGCCCAAACGCAGGGCCAGGCCGATGGCGAGAATGTCGATAACGGCCAATTGCAGCAGCCGCGAAACCATCGGCGTGTAGAGTTCCACGTTTTCCTGCGAGGCGATGCTCAGCACGCAGTCAGCCAGTTGCGCCAGCGGCGAGCCGGAACGGGTAATCGCAATCACCGCCGCACCGTTTTCTTTGGCGATGCTCACCGCATCGAGCAGCTCGATGGAAGAGCCTGAGTTGGAAATCACCACCAATACGTCGTGGTTGCTCAACACCGAGGCGGCCATCAGTTGGATGTGGGTGTCCACATAGGCCACGGTGGAAATGCCGAAGCGGAAAAACTTATGCTGCGCGTCTTGCGCCACGATGCCCGAGTTGCCTACGCCGTAAAATTCGATGCGGCGGGCGTGGGTGAGCATGGCGATGGCGGTTTCCAGCTCGGTTTCTTTCAAAAAGCGGCGCGCACCGAGTATTGAGGCGGCGGCATTGCTCAACACTTTTTCCACCACGCTGGCCATGTCGTCGTCGGCGTTCAATTCTTCGTGCACATAAGGCATGCCTTCGTGGCCGATGCTGGCCGACAGCGCCAGTTTGAATTCGGGCAGCCCTTTATAGCCCAGGCTGCGGCAGAAGCGGATAACGGTGGGCTGGCTCACCGAGGCGCGCTCGGCGATTTCGGCCACGGCGGCATGCACGAACCATTTGGGCTCGGCCAGCGCCGATTCGGCCACTTTGCGTTCGGCACCTGATAAATCGGTTAGTGATTCGCTGATTTTGCTTAACATAGTGTGTTTTCCAAATAAATGTTGTTTTCCGGATAATTGTTCTTATTGAGGCAGTTGGTTTTTTCAGACGGCCTCTGCGATTTAATTTAGGCCGTCTGAAAAACACCGTATGTTTTTCTTGTTTGTTGCGTTTGTTTTATGGTTTCCCGGCTTATGCGTTTGAGGCGGATTTGCCCGCACCGCCCAGCGCCGCAGTGTTGTTGCAGCGCCCTTGCAGGTGGTTGGACAGGGCTACCGCCGCGCCGTGGATGCCGGGGAATTTGCTCAGCACCACATACACGGGAATCGCCGCCAGATAGGCATCGAAACGGCCTTTGTTTTCAAAGCGGCTGCGGAACGGCGAATATTTGAAATAGTCGATAAAGCGCGGAATGATGCCGCCGCACAGATACACGCCGCCGCTGGCGCCCAGCGTTAAGGCCAGGTTGGAAGCCACCGTGCCGAGCATGGCGCAGAAAATATCCAGAGCCAGCCGGCACAGGGGCGAAGAGCCGCTCAATGCCTGCTCGCTGATTTCGGCGGGGGTGAGTTTTTGCGGTTTCACGCCTTCTTTAATAGCCAGTGCTTCGTAAATCAGGGTCAGGCCGGCACCGCTCAAAAAGCGTTCGGCGGAAACGTGGCCGTATTTTTTCTTGGCAAACTGCCAAATCATCACTTCGGCATCGTCAAACGGCGGAAAGCTCACGTGGCCGCCTTCGCCCGCCAGCGGTACCCAGCCGGTGTTGCTCGGAATCAGGCCGCTCACGCCCAAGCCGGTGCCGGGGCCGAGCACGGCTTTGGGGGCGTTGGCAACGGGTTTCGAGCCGCCCACCTGCACCAATTCTTCGGGCGCCACCTGTGTAATCGCCAATGCCTGCGCGGTGAAGTCGTTGAGCAGAATCAGGGTTTCCAAACCGAGCGACTGGCGGGTGGTTTCGATGGAAAACGCCCAGTGGTGGTTGGTCATCTGCACCCAGTCGCCCATGATGGGGTTGGCGATGGCGATGGCGGCATGGCTGATTTTGGGGCTGCCTGCGCGTTTCAGGTATTCGCGTGCGGCATCGATAATGGTGTCGTAATCGTTGCACGGCAGCACTTCCACTTTTTCGATCTGCTGCGGTGCGGTTTCCAATGCGAAGCGGGCGTTGGTGCCGCCGATATCGGCCACAAGTCGCGGCCATTCGACGGTTGCGGTTTGAGGCTGCTTGGCGGTGGTTTTATTCTGCGTAGTAGACATGGCAGTTTACCTTTTCGTGGTTGAGTATGTAGCTGGTGGGGTAGGTTTTGCTGGGTGCGGCGGCGGCTTGGTCGAACACCGCTTTTTTCTCTGCGCCGCCGATGGCCAGAAACACGGCGGGGGTTTGCGCGATGGCCGCCAACGTCATGCTCACGCGCTCGTGCGGGGCGGTAACGGGCGTGGTGTGCAAAAGCGGCACGGGGTTGGTTTCGTCCAAGCCTTTATCGAGCTGCGGTGCTTGCGGAAACAGCGATGCGGTATGGCCGTCGCCGCCCATGCCCAACACCAGCACATCGGGCTGGCGGTAATGCTGCAAGGCCGTCTGAACCACGGCTTCGGGCTGCAAATCGGCTTCGGTTTTTCCTGCCTCCACCACGGGAATCCATTGTGCGGCGGCGGCTTGGTTTTGCAGCAGGTATTCGTGCACCAGGCCGGTGTTGCTGTCGGCATGGTTGGTGGGCACGATGCGCTCGTCTACCAGCGTGACGCCGATGTTTGGCCAAGCCAGGTTTTTTTGCGACAAGGCCTCGAAAAAGGCGATGGGCGAGCGCCCGCCCGACACGGCCAAAACGGCGCTGCCTTTTTTGTCGAGCGCCTGCCGCAAGGCATCGGCCACGGCGTCGGCCAATGCGGCGGACGCGGCGGCGGCGTTTTCAAATGAATGCCATTGGTAAGCCATAATTTTCTCCTGCTTTTTCAAATATGGTTTTCAGACGGCCTCAATCGAATCGGGGCTGATCAAACCGGAAGGCCGTCTGAAAAAACGTTTACTGCTCTTCGTGCCATTTGTCGCCGTTGCGCGCCAACAGCTCGCGGGCGGCTTCGGGGCCCCATGAGTCGGCGGTGTAGCCGTGCGGCGGGGTGGTGCTGTTTTCCCAGTTTTCCATAATCGGCATCACCCATTCCCAGGCAGCTTCCAATTCGTCGCGGCGGTTGAACAGCGCCAGCTTGCCATTGATCACATCAAGCAGCAGGCGCTCGTAGGCTTCGGCGCGGCGGCCTTGGATTGCTTTGCCCATGTCCACGCTCAGGGCGGTAAGCTCCACTTTGTTGCCTGCGCCGGGGGTTTTTACCTGCGTGTAGAGGCGCACCGATTCGGTGGGCTGCAATTCGATGACCAAACGGTTGGGCGCAGGTTGGCTGTTTTCAAAAATATGGTTGGGCAGGTCGCGGAAATTCAGCACGATTTCGGCCACTTTGCCGGCCATGCGCTTGCCGGTGCGCAGATAAAACGGCACGCCGGCCCAGCGCTCGTTGTTGATTTCGGCTTTCACGGCTACATAAGTTTCGGTGCGGCTGCCGGCGGGCACGTTGTGTTCTTGCAGATAGCCGTTCATGCCTTTGTTTTCGGTGTATTGGGCGCGCACCACGTCGGCATCCACATCGGCGGAGGTTAGCGGTTTGAGCGATTTGATCACTTTCAGTTTTTCATCGCGTACGTCGTCGGCATCGAGGCTTTTGGGCGCTTCCATCGCCGTCATGCACAGCATCTGCATCAGGTGGTTCTGCACCATATCGCGCAAGGCGCCGGTGATGTCGTAAAACTCGCCGCGCTCTTCAACGCCCAACTGCTCGGCGATGGTAAGCTGCACGCTTTTCACATATTTGTTGTTCCACAGCGGCTCGAACACGAGGTTGGCGAAACGCAGCGCCAGCAGGTTTTGCAGCGCCTCTTTGCCTAAATAGTGGTCGATGCGGTAAACCTGCTCTTCTTTGAAATAGCGGGCCACGTCGGTGTTGATTTCTTGGGAAGATTTCAAATCGGTGCCCAGCGGTTTTTCGAGCACGATGCGCACGTTGCCGCCGTTTAAACCCACATTGGCCAGTTCGGCGCAGGCGGGGGCGAAAAATTTCGGGGCGGTAGAAAGATAAATCACCACGTTGTCGGTTTCTTTGCGCGCTTTCACGGTTTCGGCCAGTGCTTTGAAATCGCCGGGGTTGGTTACGTCAACGGTTAAATAGTGGATGCGTTTGATGAAAGAAGCCCATGCTTCTTCGCTGAAATTCTGTTTGATGTGGATTTTGGAGTTGGTTTCCACTTTTGCGAGAAACCCTGCGGTGTCCAGATCGCTGCGGCTCACCCCCAAAATGCGGCCTGCGGGGTGGAGCAGCCCGGCAACGTGCGCCTGATAGAGGCAGGGCAGCAGTTTGCGCATGGCCAAGTCGCCGGTTGCACCAAATAACACCAAATCGAAGTTTGTTTGAGTATTCATCATTTCTTCTTTCATCAAGGTTTATCTTTGAAAATCATCTGCTGCCTGCGCGCAAAATATGTACATAGAATTACACATCCTGCGCCCATCGGCTGTAATCCGGATAAAATGCAGCGCAATTGCACTGAAATTGGGTAGCAATCCTACACAGCACTACACGTTTTGTCTATGTTGTTTTGGATAAAAGTTGACCTAAGTAAAACATATAGCCCGATTTCAAGCGCCATTTTGTTACAAAACTACGAAACAAAGTTTGACTTAGTTCAAGCATTATTTTGTAACTTAACTACAAAACTATATTATAATGCGTGTAAAGGCTTTCAGACGGCCTCAAGCGTTTGAAATCAAGAGCCAAATACACAACAAGAGCAGCACATCCGAGCTGAAGAAACACCGCCGACCACCACCACGAAAGGCAGGCCACCATGACCACCCTCCACCCCAAACTTGCCGCCATCACCGAGCGCATCATCGAACGCAGCCGCCCCACGCGCGAAGCCTATTTGGCGCGCATCCGCGCATTCAAACAGCAGGGCCGCGTCGAGCGCGACCAACTGGGCTGCTCCAATCTGGCGCACGGCTATGCCGCCATGCCTAAAACCATCAAAATCGAAATGCTCAAACACAGCGTACCCAATTTGGGCATGATTACCGCCTATAACGATATGGTTTCCGCCCACCAGCCGTTCAAAGATTTTCCCGACTGGATTAAAGACGAAGCACAAAAACACGGCGCCACCGCCCAAGTGGCCGGCGGCACGCCCGCCATGTGTGACGGCATCACGCAGGGCTACGAAGGCATGGAATTGTCGCTGTTTTCGCGCGACGTGATTGCCATGAGCACCGCAGTCGGCCTGTCGCACCAAATGTTCGACGGCGCACTGTTTTTCGGCGTGTGCGATAAAATCGTGCCCGGCCTGATGATAGGCGCGCTAAGCTGCGGCCATATCCCCGGGATTTTCGTGCCAGCCGGCCCGATGACCAGCGGCATCGGCAACAAAGAAAAAGCGCGCACACGCCAGCTGTTTGCCGAAGGCAAGGTCGGCCGCGACGCGCTGCTCGAAAGCGAAATGGGTTCCTACCACAGCCCCGGCACCTGCACCTTCTATGGTACAGCCAACTCCAACCAAATGATGATGGAACTGATGGGCGTGCACCTGCCCGCCGCCGCATTCTTCAACCCCTACACCCCGATACGCGAAGCGCTCACCCGCTATGCCGCCGCCCATCTGGCCGAAGGCATCAGAAACCAAACCGCCAAACCCATAGGCGAAATGTTAGACGAAAAATCGTTTATCAACGCCATTATCGGCCTGATGGCCACCGGCGGTTCCACCAACCACACCATGCACTTGGTGGCGATGGCGCGCGCCGCAGGCATCATTCTCAATTGGGACGACTTCGACGAAATCTCTTCTATCGTGCCGCTGCTGATCCGCGTTTACCCCAACGGCCAAGCCGACGTTAACCACTTCGCCGCCACTGGTGGTTTGCCGTTCGTGATCCGCGAACTGCGCAACAACGGCCTCTTGCACGACGATGTGGAAACCGTGATGGGCCACGGCATGGAAGCCTACACCAAAGAGCCGTTCCTGATCGACGGCAAACTCGAATGGCGCGATGCCGTAGCCGAAAGCTGTGACGAAGACATTCTGCGCCCGTTCTCACGCCCGTTCTCACCCGACGGCGGCCTGCGCCTGATGAAAGGCAACATCGGCCGCGGCGTGATTAAAGTATCCGCCGTGAAAGACAGCCAGCGCATTATCGAAGCGCCCGCCATCGTGTTTAACGACCAAAAAGAAGTGTTGGCCGCATTCGAACGAGGCGAGCTGGAACGCGATTTCGTGTGCGTGGTGCGTTTCCAAGGCCCGCGCGCCAACGGTATGCCCGAATTGCACAAACTCACGCCGCCCTTGGCGATTCTGCTCGACCGCGGTTTTAAAGTGGCGCTGCTTACCGACGGCCGTATGTCGGGCGCATCCGGCAAAGTGCCCGCCGCCATCCATATGAGCCCCGAAGCGCTGCTCGGCGGCGGCATCGGTAAAATCTGCACCGGCGACTTGATCCGCTTCGATTCCGTT
Organism: Neisseria dentiae; assembly: GCA_041827905.1. Taxonomy (GTDB): domain Bacteria; phylum Pseudomonadota; class Gammaproteobacteria; order Burkholderiales; family Neisseriaceae; genus Neisseria; species Neisseria dentiae_B. Next base: position 1,297 of record JBHALY010000009.1, on the reverse strand, counting down.
ACCGGCGAATTGACCGCGCTGGTTGATGAAAAAGAATGGGCCGCACGCGAAACCCCCGAACACGATTTGAGCAAAAACCATTATGGCGTCGGCCGCGAACTGTTCGCAGGTTTCCGCAGCATCACCAGCAGCGCCGAAACCGGCGCCATGAGCTTGGGCGGCGATTTTTCTTAAATAACAAGCCCGCAAAGATTTTCAGACGGCCTGACGCTATATATTCAGGCCGTCTGAAACCGATATTTACTTAAACTGTTCTGATTGGAGCAACCACATGAATCCACGCGACATCCTTTCCGCAGGCGCCGTTGTCCCCGTGATGGCGATCGACGACATCAACACCGCCGTTGATCTGGCGCACGCTTTGGTTGAAGGCGGCATTCCCACCCTCGAAATCACCCTGCGCACCGAACACGGCCTGAAAGCCATTGAACTGATTAAAAAAGAAGTGAAAGGCGCGATTGTGGGCGCGGGCACCGTTACCAACCCCGACCAACTCAAAGCGGTTGAAGACGCGGGCGCCGTATTCGCCATCAGCCCCGGCCTGCACGAATCACTCGCCAAAGCCAGCCATAACAGCGGCATCCCGCTGATTCCCGGCGTAGCCACCCCCGGCGAAGTGCAACTTGCGCTCGAGCACGGCATCGACACCTTGAAACTGTTCCCCGCCGAAGTGGTGGGCGGCAAAGCCATGCTCAAAGCCCTCTACGGCCCGTATGCCCACGTGCGTTTCTGCCCCACCGGCGGCATCACCCTCGAAAGCGCCCCCGAATATCTCAAACTGCCCAACGTATTATGCGTAGGCGGCACATGGCTCACCCCTAAAGAAGCCGTGCAAAACAAAGACTGGGCGACCATTACCCGTTTGGCAAAAGAGGCTGCGGCATTGAAATAAGCACCGGTTTTTATATATCGAAAGGCCGTCTGAAAAATATTCAGACGGCCTTAGTTTTGCCCTGGGGAATCATTTGAAATTGCAAATCTTAACCCTTTTGTGCATATTTCTTTAATTAATATAAACAAATAATTTTTTAGAAAATTTCATTATTAAATTTCAATTATTGGTTTTGTGAAATACAAAATTCTAAAAATTCCAATATTTTTAATATAACGCCAAAACCGGCGTTAAAGAAATGCTTTGACGATTGTCAACAATTTGGGTATTTTATAGCCCCGCGCCTGTTTTACCGGCCAACAATACTAACAAACCCGTAAAAGCGCCCGAAATTATAAACCCCTCTTAAATAAAGGCCCACTACCATGACCATGTTATACGACCGTACAGTAGAACGAGAAAACT
>JBHALY010000008.1:0-3781 GCA_041827905.1 Neisseria dentiae | reverse complement strand
TTGTCCAATGCCCATGCACCGCCGCCGGCTGCGGCCAGGTAAAGGAAGATAAAGCTGAACAATGCCGCCGGTTCGCCGCCGTTAAGCAGGGGGAACAATGGCGCAGACGAGGCGTGCGACATAAAATAAGCCACCGCCATCTGACCGGAAAGAACAAACGCAACGGGGCGGGTAAACAACCCCAGCAGCAACAGGCCGCCTCCCACCACTTCCAAAACACCGGCCAAACCGTAAACCGACATCAGTTGCAGGCCGTCGAACATTTCCACATGCGGCAGGGCAAACAGCTTCGCCGTGCCGTGCAGCATAAACATATAGGCTGCGGCAATGCGCAGAATAGAAAGAATAACAGGCTGAAAACGGGATAAAACGTTCATGAAAATCCTTGTGTATGTGTATTTAGGTAAAACGTGCGCAGTATAGCCGTTTAATTTTTATTGATATACAATCTTTTTATTGAAACAACGTTTACTAATAAGAAAACATGGATACCCTGTTCAGTCTCAAAGTATTCCGCCAAGTGGTGCAAAGCGGCAGCTTCACCCGCGCCGCCGAGCAGCTCGGCATTTCCACCGCCATGGCCAGCAAGCACGTGAGCCATCTCGAAAACACCATCCAAGCCAAGCTGCTGCACCGCAACAGCCGCAACCTGCACTTAACCGAAACGGGCGAAGAATATTTCCGCCAATGCAGCTATGCGCTTGAAACGCTGGAAACCGCCGCCCGCAAAGCCGCCAACGGCACCGACAAACCGCAGGGCGTGTTGCGCATCACCATGCCCAGGTGGTTCGCCAACCCGCGTTTCAGCGGCTGGCTGGCCGAATACACCGCACGTTACCCCGACGTGTCGCTCTATCTCGATTTGAGCAACCAGCATGTTGATCTGATTGCCGAAGGTTACGACCTGGCCTTGCGCGTATCCGACACGCCCAACCCTTCGCTGATTGTGAAGCCGCTGGCCGATATCGAATTTCTGCTGCTTGCCTCGCCCGACTACCTGCGCCGTAACGGCGTGCCGCAAACTCCTGAAGAGCTTGGCAACCATCCGGCGGTGCTGGCTTCTTATGTAGATATGAGCGGCATCGAAATACGCCACAACGGCAGCGGCAAGCGCACCAAACTGGCTTTGAACCCTGTTGCCCACTCCAACAGCACGCTGATGACAGGCAGCCTGATCCGCGCAGGTGCCGGCATCGGCTACCAACCTGCATGGTGCGTGGACGAAGATCTGGCTTCGGGCAGGCTGGTGCAGCTGCTGCCGGATTACCATATTTTCACCACCAAACTATATGCGGCCTATATAGACCGCACGTTTTTAAGCGCGAAAGTACGCAGCTTTATCGATTTTTTAAGCGAGAAAACCGCCGGTTGAACGCAGCGAAATATGCCGGGCAAGGCTTTTTTAAAATTCATTGAGGCCGTCTGAAACGCCATACCAGACGGCGAAGCCAAATGTACGGCTGCGGTATTTTCAGACGGCCTGCTACCTTTGCAAGCCCACCCTGCAATAAAAAACGCCGCTTCTTTTAAAACGAAGCGGCGTTTGCCATCAGAATCAAGATTATTTACGCAGGCCCAAACGGGTAATCAGGTTACGGTAGGTATCGGGCTGGGTGCGGCGCAGATAGGCCAACAGGCGGCGGCGCTGGCTCACCATTTTCAACAGGCCGCGGCGGCTGTGGTGGTCTTTGGGGTTGGCTTTGAAGTGGGGGGTCAGATCGTTGATACGGAAAGTCAACAATGCAACCTGCACTTCAGAAGAGCCGGTATCGCCTTCTTTGCGTTGGAAATCTTTAACGATTTGTGCTTTTTGTTCTACGGTCAATGCCATGATGGATAAACTCCGAAAAATAATGAACCTTGCGGTTCGGACAAGTTTGCCAAGCCTAAACCCGTGCAAACTCCTGAAATCCGTTTCAAACGGAAAGCGGGATTATGCCACAGTTTGCAGCGGTTTGCACGGGTTTGTGAAAACCGTGCCGAAGAAGCCGTTTATTCAGACGGCCTCTGTTTCAAAAAGCTGCGGCCTACCAGCAATAATGGCAGAAAGGCCGACGGAACGGCCCGCGGAACGGATAGTAAAAATCGTCCCAGTCGTCGTAATAGCGCATACGCTCAAGCTCTTGGCGGGCAAGGTAATTCTGCCACGCCATTTTGTAGCAGGCTTGGAACATCGGGTCGGAAACCTTATCCACATAGCGCAGGCGGAACGATTTTTGTACGGGCGCGTCCGGATTTGCCGACAATTCGAACTGCTGCCGCATCAGTTGTGCGGTTTCCTTGTCGCACTGCGCCGCCAGCGCCACCTGCAAATCCTGCTCACGTTTTTTCTGCGCCGCTTCGCGTGCGGCGCGCTGCTCGGGGGTAAGGGCACAGGCGGCCAGCAGCAGGGCGGCGGCTAAGGCAATCAAGGTGCGGGTTTTGTTCATAACGCTCTCCTTTCGGGCGGATACCCCTGAAAATGAAATTTACGCTTTTTTCGGGAAAACTGCACGGGTTTATCAGCAGGATGCTTTCATCAGGCGTTTGACTTCATGCCAATAACCGTCGGGGCGGCGTTCCAGTTCGGCAATCAGGCCGCTTTTCAGATTGCGGATGTCGTCTGCGCCCTGTGTTGCATTTTCGGCGATACGCGCGGGGGCTAAAAAATCCATACGCGGCAAAGCATAATAACGCTTGAGGCCGTCTGAAAAATCATATTCCGACCAGTCTTCTATATAGAGGCCGTGCCAACAATAGGGGTTTAACGGCGCTTGGTTGACGGGCTGCGCGGCGGCCGAAAATGCGATACCGCGCACCACCGTAACGGCGCGCACCTGCTGCGGTTGCAACCCCAACCCGCGCAACACGCCCTGCCCTGCTTCGGTTTGCAGCAAGGCGGTTTGCTGCCCGAGCTTGGCGGCTTTATCAGGCAGGCTGTCGTGCAGGTTCAAGCCTATCATTTCAGACGGCCTGCCGCTTCGGCTGCCGTAGTATTTGCAGGTTAGTTCGATGTGGTACGGCTGCCCGTTAACCAGGGCGATGAAGTCGGCCGCGCCTGCGGTTTGGCCTTGTTCGTTTTGCACCACGGCATTTTGCGCCAACAGCACGGTATGCGGCGCGGTTTCCAGCCAAAATGCCAGCAGGCTTTCGGCATACCAACCCAAACGGTTGCCGAATGGATGGTGTGCCGACAGATATTGCCGCAGGCTTTCGGGGTTGCCGTCCAAATCGAGCAGATAACGGAAGCCTTTGTCGCCCAACAGTTCGCGCACGCCCAATTCTGCGCCGCTGTGCCAGAGTGCGGGTGCGGTGAGAACCGAGGCGAGCGCGCGCACGTCGGGGTCGGTTAAACGCCACCACAGGGCGTCGAGGGAATAATTCATAGCTGTTTATGATTCATGGGATACAGGCCGTCTGAAACGGTTTCAGACGGCCTCAAACTCAATCTTTCAAATTGCGTTTCACAGTGTTTAAAAAGCCGCGCAAGATATCGATGTCTTCGGTTTGCGTGTCCGCCCGCATAAACAGGCTCTGCATGCGGCGCATCAGGCGCTCGCTGTTGCGGCGGTTGAAAAAGCCCACACTTTCCATCACGCTTTGCATATGGGCAACCATGCCGGCGATTTGTTCGTGGGTGGCGGGGCGGGTTTGCTGCTCAAGATGCGTCATCGGCACATCGGTTTGGCTGAACAGCTCGTAGCACACCACCTGCACGGCCTGCGCGAGGTTGAGCGAGAAATAGTCGGGGTTGCCGTTGATGGTCATCAGGCGGTTGCAGCTTTGCACTTCTTCGATGCTC
>JBHALY010000007.1:0-2645 GCA_041827905.1 Neisseria dentiae | reverse complement strand
TTTTGTGCTAAATTCCACGCTGATTCTCCTAGATGAGCGGTTATCCCTAAAGAATTTTTTCAGACGGCCTTACTTATATTTACAGGCCGTCTGAAACATATCGGCCTGATTGTACTCTATCATCGGTCTGCCCGAAACCTCAGGCAAAATCCTAATTCCCCATTCCGCACCCAAAGCGGCTATTTTATGATTTATCAACGAAACTTTATTAAAGAACTTTCTTTTACCGCCGTGGGCATTTTCGTGGTGCTGTTGGCGGTGCTGGTGTCCACACAGGCCATCAACCTGCTTGGGCGTGCCGCCGACGGCCGCGTGGCGATTGACGCCGTGGCCGCGCTGGTGGGCTTTTGGGTTATCGGCATGACGCCGCTCTTGCTGGTGCTCACCGCCTATATCAGCACGCTCACCGTGCTGACCCGTTATTGGCGCGACAGCGAAATGTCGGTTTGGCTCTCGTGCGGGCTGGCGCTGAAACAATGGATACGCCCCGTGTTGCAGTTTGCCGTGCCGTTCGCCCTGCTGATTGCGGTGATGCAGCTTTTCGTGATGCCGTGGGCGGAGCTGCGCAGCCGCGAATACGCCGAAATATTAAAGCAGAAACAAGAGCTTTCATTGGTGGAGGCGGGAGAATTCCGCACGCTGGGCAAGCGCAACGGGCGGGTGTATTTCGTGGAAACCTTCGACACCGATTCGGGCATCATGAAAAACCTGTTTTTGCGCGAAACCGACGATAAAGGCAACGACAATATCGTTTTCGCCAAAGAAGGCACGTTTTCCCTGAAAGACAACAAACGCACGCTGGAGCTGAGCAACGGCTACCGTTACAGCGGCACGCCCGGCCGGGCCGACTACAACCAAGTGTCGTTCGAGCAGCTGAGCCTGATTATCAGCACCACGCCGAAAATCGTCGACCCGATTTCGCACCGCCGCACCATTCCCACCGGACAACTTTTCGGCAGCAGCAACCCGCAATACCAAGCCGAGCTGATGTGGCGATTGTCGCTGCCGATCAGCGTGCTGCTTCTGAGCATACTCGCCGTGCCGCTTTCCTATTTCAACCCGCGCACGGGGCACACTTATAACATCCTCATCGCCATCGGCCTGTATCTGGTTTACCAAAACGGCCTTACCTTTCTGCGCAATGCAGTGGAAGACGGCAAACTCAATTTCTGGCTCGGCATGCTGCCCATGCACATTCTGATTGCCGCCATCGCCGTTATCCTGTTGCGCGTGCGCAGTATGCCTGCACAGCCTTTCTGGCGCGCAGTGAAACTCAGTTTGAAAGGCGGTGCCAAATGAAGCTGATTACCCGCTACCTTATCCGCCAACTCAGCGTGATGACGGTTTACGCACTGCTGGCCTTTTTGGCGCTTTACAGCTTTTTCGACATCATCAACGAAGTGGGCGACCTCGGCAAAGGCAGCTATAACGGCACCAAAATGATGCAGTATGTGCTGATGCAGATGCCCGCCCACGCTTACGACCTGATGCCGCTGGCCGTGCTGATCGGCGGCCTGATTGCCTTGAGCCAGCTTGCTTCGGGCAGCGAAATCACGGTGATGAAAACCAGCGGCATGAGCACTAAGAAGCTGATTGCCGTTTTGCTGCGCTTCGGCCTGATTTTCGCCGTCGCCACCGCCGCTTTGGGCGAATGGCTGGCACCGTCGCTGAGCCAAAGCGCCGAAAACATGAAAGCCACCGCCACCAGCGGCCGCATCAGCACGGGTGCGCAGGGTTTGTGGCTGAAAGAGCAGAACAACATTATCAACGTGCGCGAAATGCTGCCCGACCATACCCTGTTGGGCGTGAAAGTGTGGCGGCACAACGAAGCCTTCCAACTGGCCGAAGCGGTGGAAGCGGAATCCGCAACGCTCAACACAGACAACAGCTGGCAGCTGAAAAACGTGCGCCGCAGCCTGCTTGACGGCGAAGCGGTGCGCACCGAAACACAGGCCGAGCAAAACTGGCCGGTTAAGCTGCAACGCGGTCTGCTGGACGTGTTGCTGGTGAAGCCCGAACAAATGTCGGTGTCGGAATTAACCACTTATATAGGCCATCTGAAAAACAACCGGCAGCAAACCAAGCTCTACGAAATCGCCTGGTGGCGCAAACTGATGTATCCCGTCGCCGCATTAGTGATGGCTTTGGTGGCGCTGGCGTTTACCCCGCAAAACACCCGCCACGGCAATATGGGCCTGAAACTGTTCGGCGGCATCTGCTTGGGCTTGGCGTTCCATTTTGCCGGCCGGCTGTTCGGCTTTACCGGCCAGCTTTACGGCATCCCGCCGTTTGTCGCCGCCGTGCTGCCTACGGTGCTGTTTGCCGTTTTGGGCGTGTATCTGATACGCAAGCAGGAAAAGCGCTAAACATTGTTGGCCGTAAAGTTCGGGCCGTCTGAAAAGTAATTTTTTTATATTTCATGGGTTTGTTAAAAAGTGATTTATCAGGCCGAAAAAATGCTTGCGCAAGCTTCGGGATTTTGGTTTAATCACGTCTTCGCAACGCGACACGGGTGATTAGCTCAGTTGGTAGAGCGTCTGCCTTACAAGCAGAATGTCGGCGGTTCGACTCCGTCATCACCCACCAAGTTTCTTGCGCGGAGTGGTAGTTCAGTTGGTTAGAATACCGGCCTGTCACGCCGGGGG
>JBHALY010000006.1:0-2679 GCA_041827905.1 Neisseria dentiae | reverse complement strand
TCTGCGCCGATCAGGGCGGGCAGTTCCGATTTGTGCGCCCACAAAACCAGCAGCGTGAGCACTTTGGCCATATCGACGGTAATGTCTTCGGCCGGCAGGTGCGCCAAGGCGTGCACCACAAATTCGCGCTGTTCGCCGTTGATGGCTTCGGCACGGTCTAAGAAGTAGAGCAGGTTGATCACATCGTGCGGCAAGGCGTCCAACTCTTCGTGGTGGTAAACGCGCATGGCGCCGCTGCTGTAACGGGTTTCGGCAACTTCGGGGCTGTTGGCCAGCACCTCGAGCAACATCAGGGCTTGGTTGATTTCCAAATCGCTGAAACCGATGTCTTCCAGAATCTGCCCCAGGTCCGATGGGGCGGGGCAGGCGTCTAAATCGTAAAAGTGTTTGATTAAAAAGGCGATAACATCAGCCATGATGGTTCCTTGTTTTTTGTTATTTAACCCGCTGGTAGCGTCCGCCTGGCAAGGCGGCAACCCGGTTTTCCAGCTCGAGCTCAAGCAATTGTGCGTAGATTTCGGCTGCGGGCAGGTTGAGGGCCTGCGCCAGGCTGTCGGGGTGTGCCGGGCTGTAGCCTAAAGCCGTTAGGAGCGGGTGCTCGGCGGGCTGTTCGGCAGACACGGCCGCTACTGCGTTTTCCTCGTGTTGTGCGGTGTTCCGAACCGCCTGCGGGGCAGGGTGTTCGGGCGGTGTGTACTGCAATAACTGCGGGCATTCCTGAACGATATCGTCCAAGCATTCCACCAGCTTGGCGCCTTCTTTTATCAGCTTGTGGCAGCCTTTGCTGTGCGGATTATCGATGGAACCGGGAACGGCCATCACTTCGCGCCCCATTTCTGCGGCCAGTTTGGCGGTAATCAGCGACCCGGATTCGGGCGCGGCTTCCACCACCAAAACGGCTTGCGACAGGGCGGCAATCAGGCGGTTGCGGCGCGGAAAATTGCCGGCCAGCGGGCGGGTGCCCAGCGGAAACTCGCTAATCACCAAGCCTTGTTCGGCAATCTGGTAGGCCAGCGCTTTATTCGTTTGCGGATAAATGCGGTCTATCCCCGTGCCCCAAACGGCGACGGTGCCGCCGTTTGCCTGCAAGGCGCCCTGATGCGCTGCGGTGTCGATGCCGGAAGCCATGCCTGAAACCACGGTTATCCCCTTTTCGCTCAGGGCTTGGCCGAAATCGCGGGCAATCCGCACCGCCTGCGGTGTGGCGTGGCGGCTGCCGACGATGGCGACGGCAGGGCGGTGCAGCAACTCGCTGCGGCCGCGTAAAAACAGCAGCGGCGGCGGGGTGATGCCTTCTGCCAGCATCTGCGGGAAGTCGCTGTCGCCCAGCAGCATCAGCCGGCAGTGTTCCTGTTTCTCCCATGCCAAGGCTGCTTCCGCAGCGGCCGTTGCCTGTGCGTTATCCCCTTCCCACGCAGCAACGGCTTGTTTGTGGTAAACCAGTTTCCGTACGGTTTCGGCAGGTGCTGCCAAGGCAGCCCGGGCGGAGCCGTAATGCCGTATCAGTGCCAAAAAACTTTCTGCGCCCACATAAGGGGTGAGCGCAAGCTGTATCCAGGCATATCGTTCTGAATCGTTCATGGCTTTAAAACCCCGTTGTGTTTGCATTCGGCATTTATAGTGAAACAAAATAAAAACGATACGGCGTTGCCTTGCCTTGCCGTACTATTTGTACTGTCTGCGGCTTCGGCGCCTTGTCTCCTTTTTATTTTGTTTCACTATAATAACGCCTGTGATATTTTATGTTTGCAATTCTATCTTTTTTGTAATGGTTTGTTAATCACTTTGAAGTTTTATTTACATATAAATTTGGTAAAACCGGTTCGGGTTGTCTGAAAAAATTCTTCACCGCTGGTGTTTCTGCATAGGCGGGAATCCGCGCTTGAAATAAATAATCTTTATATTTCAAATTATTGTGTAATTTTTGGCAGGTTTTTGCCGGCGCGGGCATAGCAGTGAACCAGATTTCAGGGAGTGGTTTTTGAATTTTGTAAAGATTTCATCCGGTGTTGCAGAAGTGTGAATCTGTGGTGAAACCGGCAACAAAAAAGCACGCTTTGCCGCGTGCTTTTTTCAGACGGCCTCTGCTGAGGCCGGTTGGCTGCTTTATCAGGGGTTGATATTGCTTTTGATGTTGTATTCGTTGTGTTCGGTATCGTGCGATTCCTGCGGCACATTCGGGGCGTGCGGGGTGTCGTCGGCCATATTGTCCAAATCTTGGCCGGGTTCCGATGCGGTGTCGCCGATGCTGATGCTGTTCAGGCTTTCCAGAATAATCGCCGAGGCCAGATTTTCGCTGGTTCGGTAAACCATAGCCAAACCGGCTTCTTCGGCGGGAATCGACACGTATTTCACCACGCTGCGGCCGCCTTTTTTACCATTTTCCAAGTCCACTTTCACTTGTCGGCTGCGTTTGTACAGGCTCAATACGGTGCCTTTGTCGAGGCCGTCGGCCTCACCTTTGTTCAGCGTGATGGTTTGGAACTGGCCTGCTTCGCCGATGCCGTTGAAAATCGATACAACTTTGGCATCGATATGGCGGCTGGGCGCGTGCGGCATCATTTGGAAGCTGTCGCCTTCGTCGGTCATTTTCAGCAGGAAATCACCTTTGCGCACTTCGGAAACGGCTTCTTCCACCACCAAAGGCTGTGCAGTTTGGGTGGGCACTTTCACCAGCGG
>JBHALY010000005.1:0-16335 GCA_041827905.1 Neisseria dentiae | reverse complement strand
CCGTGTAGTGCGGCGTAGCCGGTTCATTCGGCAATATATAGTAAAGGTTTTGCGGTGTAAAGAAGGCGGCTGCCATTCGGCGGCAGGTGTTTGAAAAAATCAATTGAAATTGAATGATAAGGTTCGGAAAAGTGGTCGATGGCATCGGTTTTATGCAACAGGCCGTCTGAAACGTTCAGACGGCCTGTAAACGATGTTGGGTTTTCAGAGCGGCTTAGTAACACAGTTGCTAAAACCAATGGCCGAGTTTTTCGGCTTTGGTGTGGAGGTAACGTTCATTTTCTAGATTCTCGCCCACTTGCAGCGGTACGCGTTCGGCCACCTTGATGCCCGCGTCGGCCAGCACCTGCACTTTTTCAGGGTTGTTGGTTAAGAGCTTCACTTCTTTCACGCCCAAATGCTCGAAAATATGCTTGGCCAGCGTAAAATCGCGGGCATCTACCGGCAGGCCCAGCGCCACATTGGCCTCCACCGTGTCCAAACCCTGATCTTGCAGCTGATAAGCGCGGATTTTGTTGATCAGGCCGATGCCGCGTCCTTCTTGGCGCAGGTAAACAATCACGCCGCGCCCGGCTTGCTGAACCACCTGCATGGCCGCCTGAAGTTGAGGGCCGCAGTCGCATTTTTGCGAAAACAGCGCGTCGCCAGTCAAACATTCGGAATGTATGCGCGCCAATACCGGCGAGCCGTCGGTGATATCGCCCATGGTTAACGCCACATGCTCCTGTCCGCCCGCTTCTTCAAATCCGTGCAGGGTAAACACGCCCCATTCGGTGGGCAGGCGGCAGGCGGCGATAAATTTCAACGGTTCAGTCATTTTGTTCCTCTTGATGTTCGGGTTGCAGCAAAGCGGCCATCGGTTCGGCCAGCGCCAGCGCCAGCGCCACCCAGTCGGCCTGAACGGCTTCGGTGAGCGCCTCTTTGCTATCGTATTCCACATGCACGACGCCGAGCACGCTGCCGCTTTCGGTGCTGACCGGCAGCGACATCTGGCTTTGGCTGCGGCTGTTGTGGCGGCCTTCGAGTGCTTCGGAAGAGAGCCAGTGCGCCACATCTTCCGCCAGGTTCAGCCAGCCGGTTTGCGCCGAACGCACGGGCAGATGGAAGCGGGCATTTTCTTCGCTGACCGGCAGCCGTTGTGCCAACACCTGCCCCTGCTGCGCCAAACGCAGCAAAAACGGGCCTTGTCCGGACGGCAGCAGCGCATACACCACCGCGCTTTGTGCGGCGGCGGTACGGCTGTAGGCCGAATCCAAAGCCATGAAAATCTGCTTCAGCAGGGTTTCGTTTTCGGGCGTGGGAGCGATATGCTCCGACAGCACGACATCGTCGGCGGCATACCACAAAACCCCGCGGTCGATTTCGGCGCGGCCGTTGTGCATCACCGTTTGCGCCGCCAGCACGCCCACGCGGATATCGTCTTCGGGCAGCCGCAAACCTTGCGTTTGCAGATAATCGCGGATCAGCGAAACAGGCATATCGGTGCTTCCTTTTTCTTGCGTTAATTCGGTATTGAGGCCGTCTGAACGTTTCAGACGGCCTGTTCGGGTGTTTCGGATAGGTGAGTGCATTATACCTTTTTTCAAGCACGGCGGATTTGCATCTTGGTTAACTTTCGGTATAATCCTGCCTTCCATATTCTATGCGGAAGTGGCGAAATTGGTAGACGCACTGGATTTAGGTTCCAGCGCCGCAAGGTGTGAGAGTTCGAGTCTCTCCTTCCGCACCACACTCAAAAAAACAACAGCCTTTCGGGGCTGTTTTTTCATTTTGTATGGCGGAGTCCGGACAGCTTTCTGTTTGAAAAAGCGCTGATTGGCTATACAATGCACGCTTTTCCCGAAACGTATCTGTTTATGCTGTATCACTTTCTACGCGACATGTGGGACATCTTGCGCTTGCGTTATAAAAATCCCGCCGACTACCGCTATTCGCTGGCTGTTTCCGCAGCCGTGCTGCTGCTGATCGGTTTGGTGAATGCCGCCGCCACGGCACCTTTGTTCGGCAAAAGCCCGGCGGTGGTTACGCTGGCCGTGTTGCTGACGGTGTTGAAATGCGGCGTGTTGAGCCTGGTGATGGGGCGGATGTTGTCGCGCGGGGCGGCCAAACTGCCGTTATGGGGTTTTGTGCTGGCTTCCGAAGCCTTGTCGGTGCCGCTGCTGGTGTTGTTTTATGCGCCTGCTTTGGCGGCAGTTGGGATGTTTTGGCAGATTTGGATATTTGTCGCGCAGGCCGTGGGATTGATTAGAATGAGCGGCCAGCCGGGCTGGCGGGTGATGTTGGGCTATTTGGTTTATGCGGTGCTGACCGTGGTGGCGGGCAGTGTGCTGATGATGGTGTTGGCTCAAACCGGCCTGATTGATTTGGGTGCGCTCACCGAACAGGCGAGAGTGATTTTGGAATCCCAGCCGCAGGCCCGTTAGTTTGGTTATGCTGTAACCGGTTGCTGCAACAGGCCGTCTGAAAAATGTTTCAGACGGCCTGTTGTTTTTTCGGGCAAATGCGGCGGTTGTTTCGGAAAGATATTTCGGCGTGCCGGCAGGATTGTTCGTGGTGGTTTTATGCCGAAATGAAAGCCGTAACGCTTATTTTGCAGTTTTTAATGCAAGGTAACGCCGCTTTGTTGTTAAATACGGCCGTTTCATAAGGAAGCGGCGTTCCGGTGCCTTGTGAAGCAACGGCACACTTTTTTATTTTCGAGAGAGAAAAACATGAACAAACTGATGGCTGTTTTGCTTGCCGCACCTGTTGCGCTGGTGTCGCCTTATGCCGCCGCGCAAACCCAGCAGCATCCGGCACAAGTGCAGGCGCAGCAGAATATTGATACGGTGTTGAAAGTAGCGCGCAACGGCGGTTTGAGCGAACAGCAGAAAATCCGCCAGATCGAGCGTTATGCCGACGGTTTTTTGGATTACCAACGTATTTCGGCGCTGGCAGTGGGTTTGCCGTGGCGGGAGTTTTCGGCCAAGCAGAAAACCGATTTTATTGCGGCGTTTAAAGAAATGATGATTTCTATGTATGCGCGTTCCGCCCTGATGGGCGCTGCCGATGCGCAGGTGAAGCTGCTGCCTAAAATCACCGATAACGGCAACAGTAAGGTGGACGTGTTTTCTGAAATCCGCACCAAAAACGGCAAAAAATACGAGGTGGCCTACCAGCTCTATAAAGTGGGGCCGGTGTATAAGGTGTATAACATCCGTGTCGACGGGGTGAGCTTGGTTACGGTTTACCGAAACCAATTCAATGAGTTAATCAAGCAGAAAGGTATCGACGGCGCGATAGAAACCGTGCGTGCCAAAGGCTTGAAAAAAGCAGAGTCGTTGTGATGCGCTGATGCGCGGAAACGATGCGGTATCAAAACAAGAGCCGTCTGAAACATTTCAGACGGCCTTTTTGCGTTGTAATAAATTTGAAATAAAATTGCTTGAATCAGCAGGCGGTTTTGGTGCGGGCAGTTTTGCCGTCCGCAGGCTTGGCCGGGGCTTGGAAAGCGCGTTTGGCCGCCTGGAAGATAGCTTGACGTCTGCGGTGTTGCATCATCGTCTCCTTTCGTTGTTGTTGTCGTGACGTGAGATTCAAGCAATATAATGGCTTTAGCTGTTTATTACAAGCCTTGTTTTGATAAACATTGTTTATTCCTGCTAAGAGTGAGGGCTTTGCAACGGTTTCAGACGGCATAATCAATCGCGGTAATGCCGCCAGAAATGTGCCAGTGGGCCGCGGCCTTTGCCGATGCGCCAGCCCATGCCCGCTTCGATGGCGCCGTGCAGGTAGGTTTTGGCGGCCGAAACGGCTGTGCTCAGGTTGCCGCGCTGGGGGCGCAGGGCGGCGATGGCGGCGGCAAGGGTGCAGCCTGTGCCGTGGGTGTTGCGGGTGTCGATACGGCCGTTGCGGAAGCATTGCGGTTGGTGGTCGGCCACCAACAGCCAATCACGCGCTTCTTTGCTGTGTTCCCAGTGGCCGCCTTTGAGCAGTACGGCCACCGCGCCTTTTTCCATGAGTTGCCGGCCTTGTTCGAGCATTTCGTCTTCGTTTTCGGCGGTGTTGTTGCCGGTGAGGGCGGCCAGTTCGTTGATGTTGGGGGTAACGAGGTCGGCCAGCGGCAGCAGCTCGTTGCAGAGGGCTTCTATGGTGTCTTCCTGCGCCAGTTTTTCGCCGGAGGTGGCGGCCAGCACGGGATCAAGCACTACGAAAGCGTTGTTGTATTTGCGCAGGGCGGCGGCCACGGCGTGGATGGTGGCGGTGTCGGGCAGCATGCCGATTTTCACGGCGTCGATGCGGATGTCGGAAAACACCGATTGGCATTGGGCGGCCACGATGTCGGCCGGCACGGGGTGGACGGCCTGCACGCCTTGGGTGTTTTGCGCGGTAACGGCGGTGATTACGCTGGTGCCGTAGGCGCCGAGCGCGGCAAAGGTTTTTAAATCGGCCTGAATACCTGCGCCGCCGCCGGAATCGGAACCGGCTATGGTGAGGGCGCGGGTAAAAGGTTTGCTGGGCATGGAATATCCTTGCGGTAGTGTGTATGCGGAATGCGGTTGCGGTAAAGCAAACGGCTGCCTGGGTTTATAGTGAATTCACACTCCAGTACAAGGCAGCAAGCCGCAGACAGTACAAATAGTACGGAACCGATTCTGTTGCCGCTTCAGCGGCTTACAAAATCGTTCTCTTTGAGCTAAGGCGCAGCAACGCCGTAATGGAGATTAAGTGGATTTACTATAGAGGTGCCGTTTTTATTTTGGTTTCATTATAGGGCAAACGGTTTTTAATCAAACAGGATATTGCTCGAACGGTTGAAAAGGCCGTCTGAAAGTGTTTCAGACGGCCTTGGTGTTAAATAGCAGTTGAATGCGGAAGGGCAGTTTCTGACGACACGCCCTAAATTTCGAAGGTGCTCTCTTGGGCGCTGCTGCGTATCATGCCGGCGGCTACGGTGTGGTTGGTGGCTTCGTCTATCAGGATAAACGCGCCGGTGGCGGGGTTTTCGGCGTAGGTGGAGGCGGCCAGCGGCTGCTGGGTTTTGAGGCTGACGCTGCCGATGTCGTTCAGCTTCAATTCGCCTGCCGACTGCACGCGGCTCAAGGTGTGTACGTCCCACACGTAGGCGATTTCGCTGATACGGGCGGCGGTGGTTTGGGTGCCTTGTTTGAGCAGGTATTTGCGGCGCAGGTTGAGCGGGGTTTCGTCGAACCAGCACAGTGCGGCTTGGAAGTTTTGCTGCGGCTCGATGGGGCTGTTTGCCGCAACGATGCTGTTGCCGCGCGAGATGTCGAGGTCGGTGTCGAGCGTGAGGGTGATGACTTCGCCTGCTTCGGCTTCGCCGGTGCGGCCTTTGGGGCTGAAAATATCGGCGATTTTGGCGGTTTTGCCGCCAGGCAGCACTTTGATTTCGTCGCCGCTTTTCAGACGGCCTGCTTCCAGGCGGCCTTGGTAGCCGCGGAAGTCGTCGCTGCTGCTGCCGTCTTGGCGGGCGACGCGCTGCACGGGAAAGTGGGCGGGCAGGGCGGCGGCGTTTTTACGCGTTACGGGCAGGCTTTCCAGCAGAGGCAGCAGGGGCAGGCCGTTATACCACGGTGTGTTGGTGCTGGGGTTGACGATGTTGTCGCCGTTGAGGGCGCTGATGGGCAGGAAATAGATTTGCGCTTCCAAGCCGATTTGTCCGGCCAATTTCTGATAGGCGCGGGTGATGGCTTGGTATTTGCCCTCGTCGAAGTCGAGCAGGTCGAGTTTGTTGACGGCCACGATGATGCTGGGGCAGCCCAGCAGTTTCAAAATGGCGCTGTGGCGCTTGGTTTGCGGCAGCAGCACAGGCTCGGTGCCGCCGAAATCGACGCGGGTGGCGTCAACCAGCACGATGGCGGCATCGGCGGTGGAGGCGCCGGTAACCATGTTGCGGGTGTATTGTTCGTGGCCGGGAGTGTCGGCGATGATGAATTTGCGCGCGGGGGTGGCGAAATAGCGGTAGGCCACATCGATGGTGATGCCTTGTTCGCGCTCGGCGGCCAGGCCGTCGGTGAGGCTGGCGAAGTCGGGCGTTTGGCCGTTTTGCGCGGCTTGGTCGAGTTTGGCGAGCTGGTCGGTTAACAAGGTTTTGCTGTCGTAGAGCAGGCGGCCAATCAGGGTGGATTTGCCGTCGTCAACGCTGCCTGCGGTGATGAAGCGGAGGAGTGGGGCGGTGGTGGCGGTCATGATGGGCTCCTGATTTAAATGTGCGCTACTTTAATCAGGCCGCTTGAAAAAGGGAAAGAATGGTTGGTTTTAATATAAGATGTTTTTGTTATAACAGGCCGTCTGAAAAACTTTGGCAGGTTTCAGCCTTTATGCCGCCCGGCAGCGATATTGTTGAATTCCCCTACAAAATAACAGGTTGTTTTATAAAAAAACATCATCTATACTCGGCCGCACAGGCAGAAAGAAAGGTTTTCCAAGCCTGTGAAGCAGGGTGCGGGTTGGGTAATTTATTGATATTTATGAGTTTTATCATGTTTTAAAAATGATTTCCGCATAAAATTTAGTAAAGCAAATCTGTATCCGCACGCTGCCATACCTATAAAATAATTTGTTTACTTAGGAGATATAAAATGAAATACGCAGCACCGAACACAGAAGGCAGCATCGTTCAATTCAAAGCGCAATATGAAAACTATATCGGCGGCAAATGGGTTGCTCCCGTCAGCGGCGAATATTTCGACAACGTCAGCCCCGTTACCGGCAAACCCTTCACGCGCATTCCGCGTTCGCAGGCAGAAGACGTTGAAAAAGCACTGGATGCCGCACATGCCGCCAAAGACGCTTGGGGCAAAACCAGCGTAACCGAACGCAGCAACATCCTCCTGAAAATCGCCGATCGCATCGAAGCCAACCTCGAAAAAATCGCCGTGGCCGAAACGTGGGACAACGGCAAACCCGTGCGCGAAACGCTGGCCGCCGATATCCCGCTGGTGATTGACCATTTCCGCTATTTCGCCGGCGTGATCCGTGCGCAGGAAGGCGGTATTTCCGAAATCGACCACGACACCGTTGCCTATCATTTCCACGAACCTTTGGGCGTGGTCGGCCAAATTATCCCGTGGAACTTTCCCATTTTGATGGCTGCCTGGAAAATCGCGCCTGCGCTGGCCGCAGGCAACTGCATCGTGCTCAAGCCCGCCGAACAGACACCCGCATCGATTCTGTTCCTGCTCGAAATCATCGGCGACCTGCTGCCTCCGGGCGTGCTCAACGTGGTGAACGGCTTCGGCGTGGAGTGCGGCAAACCGCTGGCGCAAAACCCGCGCATCGCCAAAATCGCCTTTACGGGCGAAACCGGTACCGGCCGCCTGATCATGGGCTACGCTACCGAAAACCTGATTCCGGTTACCTTGGAACTGGGCGGTAAAAGCCCGAGCGTCTTCTTTGAAGACGTGATGGATAAAGACGACGAATTCCTCGACAAATGCCTCGAAGGTTTCGCCATGTTTGCTCTCAACCAAGGCGAAATCTGCACCTGCCCCTCGCGCGTGTTGGTGCAGGAGTCTATTTTTGAAAAATTCATGGAGCGCGCCGTAGAGCGGGTGAAGAAAATCAAAGTGGGCGACCCGCTCGACACCGAAACCATGGTGGGCGCGCAGGCCAGCCAAGAGCAGTTCGATAAAATCACCAAATACTTGGACATCGGCAAAAAAGAAGGCGCCAAATTGCTCACCGGCGGCGGCATCCGCAATGAAGACGGCGAGCGCGCCAACGGTTTTTATATCGAACCCACCATATTCCAAGGCAATAACGGCATGCAGATTTTCCGTGAAGAAATCTTCGGCCCGGTGTTGGCGGTAACCACTTTCAAAGATGCAGAAGAAGCATTGGCCATCGCCAACGACACCATGTTCGGCCTCGGGGCAGGCGTGTGGAGCCGCAACGCCAATATCTGCTACCGCATGGGGCGCGGCATCCAGGCAGGCCGCGTGTGGACCAACTGCTACCACCTCTATCCCGCACACGCAGCTTTCGGCGGCTACAAACGCTCGGGTATCGGCCGTGAAAACCACAAAATGATGCTTGAGCACTACCAGCAAACCAAGTGCCTGTTGGTGAGCTACTCACCCAAAGCATTGGGCTTCTTCTGATAAACCCGTTCGTATAAAGGCCGTCTGAAAAGTGAAGCGTAAATTCCTGCCCCGCTTTTTCAGACGGCCTGGTTTTTTTAGGGAGCGTAGTCAGAAGGCTTGTGAAAAGCGGATTTTAACCAAAAATACCGCCGCAACGCTTTCTGACTATACTCCGCGGCTATATTTTTCCTTGATTTAAGTGAGAGCATCATGAAAAGCCCATACAGCCACGATGGCGAGCGGGAAATCCGCAAGCGCTTCGGCAGCCGTTACCAGTTTGACGAGAGTGATTTAAACAGCATCATACAGCCTTTTATCACACCCCCGATGGCCGCATTTATCCACCGGCAGCCTTTCTTTTTTATTGCAACGGCCGATGAAAAAGGCCACTGTGACGCCAGTTTCAGGGCGCAGGAATACAACGCATCCGGCGAACCGTTGCCCGTTTGTGCCGTTGTCGGCAAAACCGAACTTTGGTTTCCCGATTACAAAGGCAACGGTTTCTACAACAGCTTGGGCAATATTTTGGTTAACCCGCATATCGGCATGCTGTTTATCGATTTCGAATGCCGCCGCCGCTTGCGGGTGAACGGCAGTGCCCGGGTTTTGGAAGCCGATGAAGATATCCGTAATTTATGGCCGCTGGCGCAGGCCGCAGTAAAGGTAACGGTGGAGCAGGTTTACAGCAACTGCCCCGCCAGAATACCCAAAATGCGGATTGTTGCAGAAAATGAAGATTGAAGATGATAGTTAAATCGGTTGTTTGATAAACGTTCCGTCATATTCGGGCCGGGTTTGGGTCTCCTAAGTTGCTGGAATTTAAAACACCCGGGCCAAGCACGGTATATGCCGGAAAATTAACAATACGGCTTGAATAATGAAAAGGTTTCGAACTGCTTTTCAGACGGCCTGAAATAAATAAACCCGAGCTTCAACGGCTCGGGTTTGGCATTTGGCAGAGAGGAAGGGATTCGAACCCTCGATACGCTATTCACGTATACACGCTTTCCAGGCGTGCGACTTCAACCACTCATCCACCTCTCTAAGGGAAACGGGATTATACGGGGTTTGTGCCGCGCTGGCAATATTCTGAAGAATACTTTGCACTTGCGGGCGGTAATGTTTTTCAGGCGGCCGTCTGAAACTGCGGCCGGTTCAACCCGCGCCGTTTTTCTTGTTTTCCAATATTTCCCAGCGTTCCAGTTTTTCCAACAGCAGCATTTCGATTTCCTCAGCGCGCGTTTGCAGGGCGCCGGCTTTTTCGTAGTCTTTGAAGATTTCGGGGTCGGAAAGCTGCGTGTTGAGTTCGGCCTGTTCGTTTTCCAGGGCGGTGATTTCTTCGGGCAGGGCGTCGAGTTCGCGCTGTTCTTTGTAGGAAAGTTTGACCGTGCGGTTGGCTTTGCGCTCGGTTTTTTCGCTTTCGGAAGGTTTGTCGGTTTTGGGCGCTGAGGCCGTCTGAAAAGCCTGTTCGCGCTTTTTGGCATCGAGATAGTCTTCATAGCCGCCGATGTATTCTTTCAGACGGCCTTCGCCTTCAAACACAATGCTTTGCGTAATCACGTTATCCAAAAACATCCGGTCGTGGCTGACCAGAAACACCGTTCCCTGATAATCGCGCAACAGCTCTTCCAGAAGCTCTTGCGTGTCGATGTCCAAATCGTTGGTCGGTTCGTCGAGCACCAGAATATTGGCGGGCTTGGTGAACAGCTTGGCCAGCAGCAGGCGGTTGCGTTCGCCGCCGGAGAGCGAGGAAACGGGGCTTTGCGCGCGGGCGGGGTGGAATAAAAAGTCTTCCAGATAGCTCATCACGTGCTTTTTCTTGCCGCCGATTTCCACATAATCGTTGCCTTGCCCGAGCGTGTAGAACACGGTGTCGTTTTCGTTGAGCGCGCTTCTGAATTGGTCGAAATAGGCCACTTCCTGTTTGCTGCCGATGCGGATGCGGCCGTAGGTGGGCTGCAATTCGCCCAAAATCAGCTTTAAAAATGTGGTTTTGCCGATGCCGTTGGGGCCGATTAAGCCGATTTTGTCGCCGCGCTGGATCACGGCGGAGAATTTATCGATGATGACTTTGTCGCCGTATTGGAACGAAGCGTGTTCCAGCTCGGCGATGATTTTGCCGCTTTTCTCGCCGCTGTCGAGCTTGAAATTCACCTGCCCCTGCACGTTGCGGCGCTCGGCGCGTTGGCGGCGCAATTCTTCCAAACGGCGCACGCGGCCTTCGTTGCGGGTGCGGCGCGCTTCGATACCTTTGCGTATCCAGGCTTCTTCTTGGGCGTGGAATTTGTCGAACAGGCGGTTGTGTTCGGCTTCGACGGCCAATTCCTGCGCTTTTTTCTCGCTGTATTTGGAAAAACTGCCGGGGTAGGAGCGCAGCGTGCCGCGGTCGAGTTCGACGATGCGGCCGGCGATGTTGTCGAGAAAACGGCGGTCGTGGGTGATAACCACAATACTGCCTTCAAAGGCTTTGAGCAGGTTTTCCAGCCAGATGATGGCGTCGATGTCGAGGTGGTTGGTGGGTTCGTCGAGCAGCAGGATGTCGGGCTTCTGCACCCAAGCCTGCGCCAGCGCCACGCGTTTTTTCTGGCCGCCGGAAAGGTTGCCGATCAATTCGTTTTCAGGCAGGCCCAGTTCGCTGACGGCCTGCTTGATGGCGGCGTCGAACTGCCAGCCGTTTTGCGCTTCCAATTCGGTTTGCACCTCGTGCAGCGCTTTCAATAAGGCATCGTCGGTGCCGTTTTCCAGCTCGCGGCTGATGCGGTGGTAGCGGCGCAGAATGTCGCGCAGGCCGCCCAAACCTTCGGCCACTACGTCAAACACGCTCTCTTCGGGATTGAAAAACGATTCTTGCGGCACATACACGGTTTTCAGGCCGTTTTGCAGAATCAGCTGGCCGTCGTCGGCTTTCTGCACGCCCGCCAGGATTTTCAGCAAAGATGATTTGCCCGCGCCGTTGCGGCCGATCAGGCCGACTTTTTCGCCGCTGTTAAGCTGGAACGAGGCCTTGTCGAGCAGGGCGACATGGCCGACGGCGAACGAGAGGTTTTCTGCTTGCAGGATATTCATGGTTTCGGGCGCGTAAAAAGCGTGTATTTTAATGGATGAGGCCGTCTGAACAAAGTGTTTCAGGCGGCCTGCCGCCGTAGAACAGTTATCCGCTATAATAGCCGCCTTGATTATCCTGCCGCTTTTTGTTTTATGAACCTGCCTGCCGTTTCTATCAAACGCCGCCTGATTGCGCTGCTGTATGAAGCGCTGCTTGCCGGTGCCGTCGGTGCGGTTGCCGCGCTGCTTGCCGGTGTGGCCGCCACGCTGCTCAACACCGTTTCCCATATTTTGGCCAGCCTGGCGGCCACGCTGATTCCGCTGGTGGTGTGGTGGTTTTATTTCAAGGCCAACTGGTATAAAAAAGGGCAAACGCTGCCGATGAAAGTGTGGGGCATCGGCTTGGCCGACGTGTCGGGTGCCCGTCCGCCGCTGCGGCAGCTGCGCCTGCGTTTTATGTGGGCGTGCGTGCTGGTTATTTTCGTGCCCATGTTGGCTTATTCGGCTTTGCGCCACTTCGGCCAAATCCCCCCGCGGCCGGCTTTCGGCGCGGCGCTGGTGTGGTGGATACTGCCGTGGGGCTTTGCTTTGTTGAATCCGGACCGCCAGTTTTTATACGATTATCTGGCGGGAACCCGTTTGGTGGATGTGCGGGAGAAACGCAAGGGCGGGGATTGAGCGGCAGCGGCACTTTTTAAAGTGTTTGCAAAACCTCTGCGTCATGCCCGGGCTTGACCCGGGCATCTTTAATTTCAACGGTTTTCAAAAAATTAAGATACTCGGCCAAAGCCCGGGTATGACCGAATCGGGTATTTCAGACGGCCTCAAGGTATTTTGTCAAGGCCGCGGGCGGTCAAAAATTACCGCCATGCGGCGCAAAATTCGGCCCAATGGGCTTTTTCTTCGGCCAGCGTTTTCAAGTAGCCTTTCATACGTTTGATTTCCAGCTCGTATTCGTCGGCATCGAGTGCACCGCTCATCATGCGGAAGCGCAGATACATCAGATAAGTGTTGGCGGCGTCGGTTTCGCAATAGTCGCGGATGTCTTTCAGACGGCCTGCATGGTAGGCTTCCCACACTTTGCTGCCGTCCATGCCGAGTTTGCCGGGAAAGCCGCACAGTTTGGCCATGTCGTCGAGCGGCACGCTGGCGCGCGGTTGGTAGAGGGCGAGCAGGTCCATCAGGTCGCAATGGCGGCTGTGGTAGCGGCTGATGTAGTTGTTCCATTTGAAGTCGCGGCTGTCGCCGAAATCGCCTTCGCCCATGTCCCAATAGCGGGCGGCGGGGATGCCGTGTATCAGAGCGCGGTAGTGCAAAACGGGCAGGTCGAAGCCGCCGCCATTCCAGCTCACCAGCTGCGGCGTGTGGGTTTCGACCAGATCGAAAAACTTGGCGATCATGGTTTCTTCGTCGTCGCTGGTTTCGCCTATGGTGCCGACATGGATTTTATCCTGCCCCCAACGCATACAGCAGGAAATCGCCACCACCCGGTGCAGGTGGTGCTGCATGAAGTCGCTGCCGGTTTGGGCGCGGCGTTTTTGTTGGGCGAAAACGACCGTATCGGCATCGTTTACGCTGTCGGGCAGTTCGTAAAGCGTGCGTATGCCCTTCACATCGGGCACGGTTTCGATATCGAAGGCTAGAATCGGGGTCATGGCCGAGGCTCCGTATAAGGTTGCAGCATTGTGGCATGAAGCGGCGCGTGCGCCAAGTGTGGTGTGAAAATATCATTTTCGGGGCGGAAATTCATGTTTTAACGGAAAGAAACGCAGAGTTTGGTAAAATGCGTGTGTTTAAAAGGCCGTCTGAACGTTTCAGACGGCCTTGAGAGCTTTTCAGGCAGGTCGACAACCCCGCACATAAATGATACGAGGAAATACATGAAATTCATTAAACAACCGCTGCTGCACGCTTTGCTGCTGGTTTCGCTGGCCGCTTGCGGCCAAACGCCGGTGAAAAACGGCCAGGCAGGCGCGGAGCCGCAAAAGGCGCAGGCCGAAGCCAAAACAGGCGCCGAAGCAGCCATTAAGGCCAAGCTGGAAAAAACCTATGCCGAGCAGAAATTGAGCGTGCAAAGCGTGCGCCCCACGCCCATCGGCGGTATTTACGAAGTGGTGGTGTCGGGCAACCAGATTATCTACACCGATGCCAAAGCCGACTATATTTTGCAGGGCAACCTGCTCGATATTAACAAACGCGTTGATTTGACCGAAGAGCGCATGACCGAGCTGAGCACCGTCGAATTCGATTCGCTGCCGCCCGATAAAGCCATTAAAGAAGTGCGCGGAAACGGCAAACTCAAAGTGGCGGTGTTCTCCGACCCCGATTGTCCGTTCTGCAAACGGCTGGAGCACGAATTCGCCAAGATGACCGACATCACCATTTATAACTTTATGATGCCGATTGCCAGCCTGCACCCCGATGCCGCCCGCAAGGCAGAGCAGATTTGGTGCCAGAAAAACCGCACCGCCGCATGGACGGCTTGGATGCGCGAAGGCAAAATGCCGCCGCAGGTTGCGGATTGCGAAAACCCGGTGGCGGAAACCACTTCGCTGGGCGAGCAGTTGGGCTTCCACGGCACGCCGGCGCTGGTGTTCCCCAACGGGCGCACGCAAAGCGGCTACAGCCCGCTGCCGCAGTTGCAGAAAACGATTGAATCCAATCAATAAAGCACGGCAGGCCGTCTGAAAAAACACGTTGTGTAAGCGCGGCAGAAAAATATTTCAGACGGCCTTCAATGATAAAAGCGGGGTGCTGAAACCGGCATTTCGGCCATACGATTTTATTCCACGCATCCAATCGGGTAAACTGACGCCTTTCAACCCGCACCCGACGGCAATATTCACGGTTATGACTGCACATTCCGCCTCCAAAAACATCACCCTTATCGGCGTCGGCCTGATAGGCGGCTCGTTTGTGCTCGATTTGAAACACAAAGGGCTGGCGGGCACAGTAACGGGCATCGACCTTAACCGCAGTAATCTCGACCGCGCGTTGGAGCGCAAAGTAATCGACCGTGCGTTTGATCATATTTGCGCCGAAGCCGTGAGCGGGGCGGATTTGGTGGTTATCGCCACGCCCGTTGCCACGCTGCCTGCCGTGTGCGGGGAATTGGCGTCGCTGCTTAGCGGGCATACCGTGATAACCGATGTGGGCAGTACCAAACAATCGGCAATCGACGCGTTCAGACAATATCTGCCGCAACAGCTGCCGCGCTGCATCGCCGCCCATCCGATTGCCGGTTCCGACCGCAGCGGCGCATTGGCGGCGCAATTCGGGCTGTTTCAAAACAAAAAACTGATTATCTGCCCGCACGGCGCAGAAGATTCAGACGGCCTCTGCCTGGTGGAATCGCTATGGCAGGCGGTGGGGGCGCAAACCTTCCGCATGAGCGCGCGCGAGCACGATGCCGTTTTCGCCGCCGTGTCGCACCTGCCGCACCTCTTGGCCTATGCCTATGTGCACCAAATCGCCACCCACCCCGACGGCGGCGTTTATTTCGACTTCGCCGCTTCTGGCTTCCGCGACTTCACCCGCATCGCCTCCAGCCATCCCGCCATCTGGGCCGATATCTGTATGGCCAACAAACACAGCCTGCTCGCGCTGGTTAACGGCCAGCAGCAGCAGCTTGCCACTTTGAAAACCATGCTTGAAGCGGGCGATGCCGCCGCACTTTACCGTTATTTCGAAGAAGCCAAGCAGGCGCGCGACGATTGGGCGGCTTTGCAGTAAGCGGCGGTTGCCGAACCGCAGCATCGGGTTAGGCCGTCTGAAAAACATACTGCCGCCCGACCGTTTTTTCTAACCGATTTATCGCCATCGGGCCTGCCCGATACGGAGCCATTATTTATGAATCTTTTTCGCAAAACCTTATGGGCCGTGGTGCTGCTTTCGGTCTGCACCGCCATAGGTTCGTTTTATTCGCAATACGTTATGGGGCTGAACCCCTGCGTGTTGTGCATTTTGCAGCGCTTATCGGTGTTGGCCGTCGGCATAACGGCGCTGTTGGCCGCGCTGGGCAGGCAGAAGAGCAGGGCGGGGCGTACGTTTAGCGCGTTGTTGGTGAGCGTGCCGGCCGTGTATGGCGCGGGCGTGGCGGTGTATCAAATGTATATTCAAAGCCTGCCGCCGGGCGCCGCCCCGGCCTGCGGCGCACCGTGGACGTTTCGCCTGCGCGACTGGCCGCTGTTCGATTTATACGAGCCGGTTATCCGCGGTTTCGGCGATTGCGCCGTGCCCGATTATTTCTTCGGCGTGCCGCTGCCGGTGTGGAGTGTGCTGTATTTCGGTTTCGTGCTGCTGTTGGTGTGGGGAAGCTGGCTGAAAAGCCGTTCCGCTTAACGCAGGTTAACTGCGGTAAAAAAGTTACACTTGTTGTCGAACGGTATTTTTTACACCCGAACGGGAACTAAAACCGCCGTTTTGTATCCAAAAGACAAATTTTAACCATGCTATACATACCATTACAATAAATCCAGTACCATGCGCGGTCTTGTTTTTGAAAGCGCAGTTTTTTAACGCTTCACACATTTTTTGAGTTTTTAGAAAGGAAGTATTATGTCTTTGGCACAAGAGTTTAAAGAGTTTATTATGCGCGGTAACGTTATCGACCTCGCGGTCGGTATGGTTATCGGTACGGCATTCAGCGGCATCGTAAAATCTTTGGTTGACGATGTGATCATGCCCCCCATCGGTATCCTGATCGGCGGCGTGGATTTCTCGAATCTGTTCATCACCCTGAAAGACGGCGCCAACGCCCCTGAAGCCGGCTACTCTACTTTGGCTGCCGCTCAAGCCGCCGGTGCGGTTACTCTGAACGTGGGTCTGTTCATCAACACCGTTATCAGCTTCCTGATTATCGCCGCTGCCATTTTCGTGGTAATCAAACTGATCAACAAACTGAAACGCGAAGCTCCGGCTGCCGAAGAAGCTCCGGCCGAGCCTTCAGAAGAAGTGTTGCTGTTGCGCGAAATCCGCGACTCTCTGAGCAAAAAATAATATTTGCCCGAACAATACTCAGGCCGTCTGAATATTTTCAGACGGCCTGGTTTTTTATAAAGCCTTTAACCCGATTTAATCATAGCCGGCTGCACGCTTGGCGCAGAATGCAGTAAACTGGCAACCCTTTCCAAATAAGAATTATTACGATGTACGCAGGCGAAAGATTTAACGCATACAGCCATCTGGCGGGCACGGTGCTGGCCGT
>JBHALY010000004.1:0-4201 GCA_041827905.1 Neisseria dentiae | reverse complement strand
GTGTTCGGCGGTGGTGTCGTAGCCGTGGATAAAGTTGTTGATTTCGGCTTCGAGCGCGCTTTGCACATTAGGATAATCGGCTGCGGCATGCTTGGGCGGTATCTGCACGATAAAGGTGTCGAGAATATAGCCGTGTTCGGTAACGAAGGCGCGCGCGGCGAGAATATCGAGGCCGTGGTGGCTGAAAATGCGGCACAGGCGGGCGAACAGGCGCGGCTGGTTGGGCATGAACACCATCACCTGCAAGGTGTCGCTCTCGGGCAGAATGCGGCTGCGCACCTGCGGCTGTTCGGTTTGGTGGACGAGGTTGGCGGTGTGCCAAAGGATTTCGCGCAGTTCGTGGCGCACGAAATAGGCTGAGCCGAGCGCCTGCCAGAGTTTCTGCTGCTGTTTTTCGGGCGTGCCGGCGCGGGTGAGCTGGTCGGCAGCACCCTGCTGGCGGCGGCTCACAACCACGTTGCGGCTGCCGCTTTCGCCGGCAAAACGGCGGGCAGCGGCGTGAAAGAGGTTTTCCAACAGGCCGGCGCGCCAGCTGTTCCACAGTTTGGGATTGGTGCCGCGGATGTCGGCAACGGTGAGCAGGTAAAGTGCGTTTAACCGCTCCTGTGTTTTCACGCGCCCGCAGAAGTTGTTGATCACGTCGGGGTCTTGAATGTCTTCTTTCTGCGCCACTGCCGACATCAGTAGGTGGTCTTCCACCAGCCAGGCCAAGAGGTCGCTTTCTTCTTCGCTGAGAAAATGGTCGGCGGCAAAACGGCGGGCGTCGGCAATGCCTTCTATCGAATGGTCGCCGCCGCGTCCTTTGGCGATGTCGTGAAACAGCGCGGCCAGATAGAGAATGTGTTGCTTTTCAAATGCGTGCATCAGCGCCGAGGCAAACGGCAGTTCGTGGCTGCGTGAATCCATCGCCAGGCGGCGCATATTGTGCAACACGGTTAAAATATGGTCGTCCACGGGGTAGATGTGGAACAGGTCGTGCTGGAGCAGGCCGACGATTTTATCCCAAGCAGGCAGATAGCGTTCGAGCGCGCCGTAGAGGTTGAGAAAGCGCATCACATGGGTTAACCCTTCGCCGTGCTTGAAAAAACCGACGAAACGGCGGCGGTTTTCGGGATCGGCGTAAAACGCACGGTTGATTTTGCGCGAAGCCGCCCACCAGTTGCGCAGGGTTTTCGGGGCAAGCGTGATGATGTCGTTGCGCGTTTGCAAAATCTCCATCGCTTTCCACAAGTGCTCGGGGCGGCGGAAAAACAGTTTTTTGTCGTACACCGCCAGCTGGTTGCCCACTTGGTAGTAGTCGTCGTCGATGCGGTGGACGATGCGGTTGGCCTGCGAATACACGCGCCCGCGCAGCATAGGCAGCAGAATGCCGTTGAGCTGCATCACCGTTTTGCTGGCGCGGTAAAACACCCGCATCAGTTTTTCGCTTTTGATGCGGTGGACATCGTCGCGCCAGCCCATGTTTTCGGCCACCTGCGTTTGCAGGTCGAAAATCAGCCTGTCTTCGCTGCGCCCTGCCGCCAAGTGCAGGTCGATGCGGATGGCGGCCAGTTTTTTGTGGCTGTTGAGCAGCATCACGGCTTCGGGGCGGGTAACCACACCTTGCGAAATCAGGGTGCTTAAAGGCGCATCCAACCCTTGCGCCCGCGCCAGCCACAGCATGGTGTGGATGTCGCGCAGGCCGCCGGGGCAGGTTTTGATGTTGGGTTCGAGCACCGCGCCCGAACCTTGCGATTTGGCGTGGCGCTGCTGCATTTCCACCATTTTGGCTTCGATAAAGGCCGCGGTGTCGCGCTGCAACCCCATACGCTGCAAAAGCTGTTCGGCCAAAACATGGCTGCCGAACAGAAAACGGGCTTCGAGAAAAGCGGTGTCGCCGGTGATGTCTTCGCGCACGCTCTCGCACAGCTCTTCTACGCTGCCGATTTTCACGGCCGGCGAGAGCTGCATATCCCACAGCGCCTGCACGAAGATTTCGGCTTTTTCCTGCTGCTGCTCCGTGAGCGGTTCGGGCGACACGATGGCTAGATCAACATCGGAATAAGGATACATTTCGCCGCGCCCGAACCCGCCGATAGCCAACAGGCACAGCGGGCTGGCGGGAAAAAGCTCCAGCCACAACACCGCCAGCGCGCGCTCGATGGCTTTGGTGTAGTGCTCGAAAAACACCGGCGCACGCCGCTTGGCATAATAGGCCTCAACGGCCTGCTGTTTTTGGAATTTAAGGTCTTGAACGGCAGATTGGATCAGAGTTTGCATGGTGTTTTCCGCAGGCCGTCTGAAACGTTTCAGACGGCCTCAAGTAATATTTCAATCACTATATTTCAATCAAAAGAAGCCTTCGCCGAACGTTTCCGCTTCCAGCAACCGCACCAATTCAGCACAAACGTCTCCGGCGCCCGCCCCGCTCAACACGCCCACGGCGGTGGTTTTTTCGGGCAGGTAGCGCACACCGCTGCCGAGTGCGGTTTCCAACAGGTTGGCGCGTTCGGTCAAGCCGTGCGGATTATCCGCCAGAATCACGGCCGAAGAAAGCACGGTGTAGGCCTCGGGCGCACCCGGCAGGCGCTGCCAGCATTGGGCGGTGCCGGCGATTTTGCGGCCGTTGTGCGCCAGATTGAACCGGCCGTCGCAAAACGAACCGGAAACGGTTTGGTAATCGGTGTTTATGCCGAAAACGGCAAACAGTTTTTGCAGCAGGGCGCACAGCATCAGGTAATGCTGCTCGGAAACCTGCAAGGGCTGCGCCGCAACGGCCGGATAGACCAGTTGCAGGTTGACCACGTCGGCCGACTGCGGCACCACGCCGCCGCCGGTAAGCCGCACATGTACGGGCAGGCCGTCTGAAAGCAGGGTTGCGCAGGCTTCGTTAAAGCCTGCTTTGTTGCGGTAACTGCGCGGCACTACGATGCCGTCTGCCCCGCACCCCACCCAGGCAATGCCGCCGCCTGCTTTCACTCCGGCATCAATCAAACGCTGCTCGTTATCCGCCCAGCTGCTGGCTGCGGGGTTGAAGAAATGCTCGGGCTGCAAGGTAAAAACCGTCATCGTTCAGGCTCCGTCGTATGTTTTTTCAGACGGCTTGAGGCCGTCTGAACATAATGATGTTCACCGACTATTTATCGCTTTTTAAATCATCCCGCAACCGTTTTTTGAGCCGTTATTCGATAAGCTGTTAACAAATATTACCGTTCGACATAATTTTATTCACAATTATTGAACAATGTTGACAAAGCTCAAAGAGTCATTTAATTTTTGTGCCACAAACCCTCTGAAGCTGCTTCGGCAGCTTTTCATTCACCCGGAGAAATTTGCCATGAACCACAAAAAATATGCCGTATTGGCTTTGGCCGTTACCGCGGCTTTTACGTTGGGCGCCTGTAAGAAAGGCAGCGCCGAAGCCGGTGCGCCTAGCAAGCCCGAATGTATCGCACCCGCCAAACCCGGCGGCGGTTTCGATTTAACCTGCAAACTCGCGCAAAGCGGTTTGAAAGACACCGGCCAGCTCGACAAGCCGATGCGTGTAACCTATATGCCCGGCGGCGTGGGTGCGGTTGCCTACAACAAAATCGTGGCGAACGACCCGGCCAACAACGATGCCATCGTGGCCTTTTCCACCGGTTCGCTGCTGAATCTGGCGCAGGGCAAATTCGGCCAATACACCGAAAAAGACGTGCGCTGGCTGGCTGCGGTGGGCACCGATTACGGCATGGTGGCGGTGAACGCCGATTCGCCGCTGAAAAACCTGCAAGACTTGGTTGACGCGCTGAAAAAAGACCCGAAAGCGGTGAGCTTCGGTGCGGGCGGCAGCGTGGGCGGCCAAGACTGGCTGCAAACGGCAATGGTGGCCAAAGCCGCCGGCGTTAACCCGAAAGACATGACCTACGTTGCGCTTGAAGGCGGCGGCGAAGCGGTAACCGCCGTGCTGGGTAACCACATCAACGTGGTCAGCGCCGGTATTGCCGAAATGGGGCCGCACATCGAAGCCGGCAAAATCCGCGTGTTGGCGGTGTTCTCGCCCGAGCGCCTGCAAGGCAAGCTCAAAGACATCCCCACCGCTAAAGAGCAGGGCTTCGACGTGCAGTGGCCGGTTATCCGCGGCTACTACATGGGCCCGAAAGTGAGCGACGAATCCTACAACTGGTGGAAAACCCATTTCGACGCCATGCTGAAAGACCCGAAATTCGCCGAGCTGCGCAGC
>JBHALY010000003.1:0-3745 GCA_041827905.1 Neisseria dentiae | reverse complement strand
GAATCAAAATCCAGTGTCTTAACCACTTGACGACTCCCCAATTCGGGGTTGGCTGGGGAGGAAGGATTCGAACCTTCGCATGCTGGAATCAAAATCCAGTGTCTTAACCACTTGACGACTCCCCAACACAATAAAACTTTGTCTATCCCTGCAACGGGTGACGGGCGAGACCCTTCACGCAATATGCTTCATAGTTTTTCGAAATTTGCCTGAACGCGGCAGCGGCTTCATCTTTACTATCGAAAGTGGCAAACAGGCAGGCACCGGAGCCCGTCATTAATGTTTTGCCTAATTTTTCAAGCGCCCGATAAGCTTCCGAAACTGCGGGATATTCCTGAAAAACCACCGCCTGCATATCGTTTCTGAACGGTTGCAGCGATTGGAAAGACGGCATTATGCTGGGTTCGGAATTTCGTGTCAAGCATTCGTGAGAAAAAATCACGGCCGTGCTGACGTGCACGGGCGGCTTCACCACCACATACCATTGCTGCGGCACATGCAGCTCGGTTAGTTGCTCGCCTATGCCTTTGGCAAATGCGTTTTTACCGAATATGAAGAACGGCACGTCCGCCCCCAGCTTCACGCCAATGTCTATCAGCCGCTGCTGCGTCAGCGCGCACCGCCACAATTTATTCAATACCATCAGCACGGTGGCGGCATCGGAACTGCCGCCGCCCAAGCCGCCGCCCATCGGAATGCGTTTTTCCAACCAAATATCCGCACCGCACAGGCCGTCTGAAAAAGGCTGCAAAGCAGCAGCGGCTCGGTAGGTTAAATCGGTTTCGGCAGGCACGCCGCTAACCGGGGTGTGCAATATGATTTGTCGGTCGTTGCGCGGGGCGATGTAAACCGTGTCGCACAAATCAATCAAGCAGAATATGCTTTCCAACTCATGATAGCCGTCGGCACGACGGCCGGTGACGCGCAAATCCAAATTCAGCTTGGCCGGAGCGGGATAAGCCTGCGCACCGGCAGGCACAATCAGCGCCATGATGCACCCTTAGCTGCGGGCCGCACACTGTGCGGGTGCGTTGGCATCTTTGGTTTTTTCCATTTGGTCGAACACCAGCCGCAAAGTCAGTTTTGGGCTTTCGAGCAACAGTATGCGCGGCGTGCCGTTTTCATTCAGCGAACGCGAAATGGTCCATTCAAACTGCTGCAAACGGCCGTCGGGCAAAAGCTGGTAAGGGGCGTTTTTCACCCATTGGCCGTTCGCCCATATATGCAGGTATTGCACCGGCATGGGAAAACCCAACAATTGTTCGCTCAATTCCTGCGCGGTGGTGGCTTGGTATTTTTTACCTTTGCTGTCAACGGCCAACACGCCTATGCTGTCTTGGCAAAGCTGCCCCAACGTGTTGCCCAGCGGGGTGTTGACGTTGATGGTTTGAACTTGGTTTTGATAAGTCCAATCGAAATTGGCATATGAACCTTTTTCATTCACTTTCACAGCCAACCGGCCATCGGCGGCGAAGTCGCCGATATCGGTTTGTGCGCGCCAGCTCTCTTTATCAGCCAAGCGCGGCTGAGCACAGGCGGCGAGCAGCAATGCGGCGGCGCTGCACAAAATAAACTTGGTATGTTTGTTTTTCATGAAATACCTATATGATTGTTTTTTTTTCAGACGGCCTGAGAAACTTGAAACAGCCGGTTCTCAATATCAGGCTTGACCGGCAAATCAGCGGTTAAGTTCATTTAAGGCCGTCTGAAAATAAAATACCGGCTGTTTTACTGCCTGCGCACTTATTTTCTGCGGTTGGTTTTCGAACCGGCTGCCGGCAGCTTCACACCCAAGCGCTGCAAGGTTTTTTGCAGCACTACATCGTCGGCTCCTTTGCTCAAACCTTCACGCCATACGGATTTGGCTTTCTCCTGCTGGCCGAGCTTCCACAACACTTCACCCAAATGGGCAGCCACTTCGGGATCGGGAAACTGAGCATAGGCATATTCGAGATACGGCAGCGCCGCCTGTGCGTCGCCTTTCAGATAATATGCCCAGCCCATACTGTCGTTGATGGCGGCGGACTCTGGCTCTTGCTGGTAGGCGGCCTGAATCAGCCTGAAGGCTTCTTCTACATCATATTCGGGCAACGAAAACATGGTGTAGCCCAATGCGTTCAAACCGGCAGCGCTGTTCGGATTCAGCTCGAGATAACGGCGCAAATCAGCCACGGCTTTTTCAGGCTGGCCGAGTTTGTCGGCATACAGCATGGCGCGCTGGTAGAGAATATCGGGCAAACGCTCTTTGCCGCCCGGCTGCTTTTCTGCATTGGCTGCCAAAACGTTTAATTCGGCCAACGCCTCCCGCGGGCTGTTGTGCTTGCTCAAGGCAAACAGATACACCCGCTGCACGTCGCTCATGCTGAAAAAGCGGCCTTGCTGCTCCGGCAGACGTTGGGCGCGGCGGGCTTCTGCCAGCGCTTTGCTGCCGTTGCCCTGCTCGGCTTCGATAGAGGCTTTGAGCACGGCTTTGTCAAACACATATTCGGGCGCGGTGATTTTATCCACCCAGGCTTTGGCCTGTTTGAAATCTCTCGCGTCGGCATAGCGCATCGCACCGATTACCGCAGCCCGGCTCTTTTGCTCGCTGGTGCCGATGCGGTAGGCTTTGTCGAGATAGCTGCCCACCGTTGAAATGTCTTCTTCGCGGCTAACCGACAAAATGGCCGCCTGAATATATAAATCGGCATTCGGGTTTTGGTTCAACAGGGTTTGCAGGCGTTGGTAAGCTCTGTCGTTTTGGCCGTCGGCTATCAGGCTGCTGATTTCCATTTCCTGCCACACCGGCGACAGTTTGGCGGTGTCGGTTTCGGTAAAGAAGCGCCGCAGGATTTTCGGGCTGTGCTGCGCCACCAAACGCAGGGTGGCTTCGGTGGGCGGCAGGATTTCGGTGTCGAGCTTGGCCAAACGCTGCAAAGCGTTCACGGCATCGCGCTCTTTATTGGTTTGCGCGCTGAAAATCAAGTCGGCAATGGCCGCTTCAGGCAAATCGGCATAGCGTTTGGTGGCTTTGTGCACGTTTTTACCGATTTTTCCCGCCAACTGGGGCTGCTGCACGCTGATTTGCGACAACAATAAGAAAATGCGCCGCACCTGCTCTTCGTTTGCATGCTTCAGAATATCGTCCAAATCTTTGCCGGTGCGGTCGGTTTTGCCGGTAACCAAATCACGCGCCCACGCCATGCGTTTTTGCGCATTGCCCGGCACAGGCTCGATTTCGCGCCATTTCTGGTAAATTTGTTCCGCCTGCTGATAAGCATTCAGCGAAACGGCCATCTCCATCGCACGCTCGGCCACTTCGGGGCTTTTGGTGCGGTTGAGCATCACCAGATAAGTGGCCAGCGCCGTGCCGGGTTCGCCTTTCTGCAAGGCCATTTCACCGCCCAGCAAGGTAAACATATCGTTGGCACGCTCGACAATGCCCGCACGGCGTTCGTATTCCAAAGCCCGCTCTTCGGGCGAATAAAGGCTTTTTTTCGCAGCCTGCTGCACGGCCTGCGGGGGCTGCTTGGGTGTTTCGCCCACGGCGTAAACGCTGCCGGCAAACAGCAGCATCACCGCCAGCGCGGCGGAATGGATTTCGGTTCGGCCAAAAAACATACACTTTCCTTAATGGCGGGCAAAACCGGCACGTTTCAGACGGCCTGTACCCCGATATACAAATGTGCAATACTTTATCACAAGCCCGCGGCTTTGTTGATATTGCCTATCGCACCCTGGCTGTGTAAAAGTATGCAGGCCGTCT
>JBHALY010000002.1:0-4887 GCA_041827905.1 Neisseria dentiae | reverse complement strand
CCAATTCGGCAATGGCCGTCTGAACGGTTTGCAGGCCGTTTTCGTCGAGCAGGTCGCCGTCGAGTTCGAGCGCGGCTTTTACGGCGGCGGTTAAGCCTTCGGCCTCCACCACGGCTTCGGCGCGGGCGCGGGCGGCCATGTCGCCGGAAGCGTTGGCCATGCTCTCTTTTAACATGCGGGTAATGGTTTCGTCGTCCAGCCCGTAGGAAGGTTTCACTTCGATTTGCGCCTGCACGCCGGTGGATTGTTCGCGGGCAGACACGGAAAGCAGGCCGTCGGCGTCCACTTGGAAGGTTACGCGGATACGCGCGGCGCCCGCCACCATCGGCGGAATACCGCGCAGGGTGAATTTGGCGAGACTGCGGCAGTCGGCCACCAGCTCGCGCTCGCCCTGCACTACGTGGATGGTCATGGCGGTTTGGCCGTCTTTAAAGGTGGTGAAATCCTGCGCGCGCGCGGTCGGCAGGGTGCTGTTGCGCGGGATGATTTTTTCCGCCAGCCCGCCGTAGGTTTCGAGGCCGAGCGACAACGGGGTAACGTCGAGCAGCAGCCATTCGCCGTCGTTTTTGTTGCCCGCCAGCACGTTGGCCTGCATGGCGGCACCCAGCGCCACCACTTCGTCGGGGTTGAGGTTGTTGAGCGGGGTTTGGCCGAAATAGGTGGCGACGGCCTGCTGCACATGGGGCATGCGGGTGGCGCCGCCCACCATAATCACGCCTTTGATGGCGGCTTTGGTTACGCCGGCGTCTTTCAGCGCCTGTTTTACCGGCTCGATGGTTTTGGCCACCAAGTGTTGGGTAAGGTTTTGGAATTCTTGGCGGGTGATGGTGCTGTCGACCTTGCGGCCGTCTGAAAGCGTGGTCTGAATGGTGGTGCTGTTGTCGGCGGTCAGGGCTTCTTTGGCGGCGCGGGCGAGGCTTAACAGCAGCTGGCTGTCTTGCTCGTTGAGCTGCGAGAGCTTGTTTTGTTCGAGCAGGTGGCAGAACAGGCGGTGGTCGAAATCGTCGCCGCCCAGCGCACTGTTGCCGCCGGTGGCTTTCACTTCGAACAACCCTTTCGACAATTGCAGCACGGATACGTCGAACGTGCCGCCGCCGAGGTCGTACACCACAAACGTGCCTTCGGAGGCGTTGTCCAAACCGTAGGCGATGGCGGCGGCGGTCGGCTCGTTGAGCAGGCGCAAAACGTTCAAACCGGCCAGGCGCGCGGCATCTTTGGTGGCTTGGCGCTGGGCGTCGTCGAAATAGGCGGGCACGGTAATCACCGCGCCGGTAAGCTCGCCGCCGAGGGCATTTTCGGCGCGTGTTTTGAGGGAGCGCAGAATTTCGGCGGAAACGTCTATCGGCGTTTTCGCGCCCTGGCGGGTTTGCATTTCGATAATGCGTTCGTTGCTGCCGAAACGGTAAGGCAGATAATGGCTGTCTTGCTTAAGGTCGGCCAGCGTGCGCCCGATTAGGCGTTTGGCCGACGAAATGGTGTTGAGCGGGTCGATTTTTTGGGCTTTGAGCGCGTCGTAGCCGGTTTCGGTGCGCGCTTCTTCGCAATAGCGCACCACCGAAGGCAGGGTTACGCGGCCTTGTTCGTCGGCAATGCACGCGGCGCTGCCGCTTTTTACCGTGGCAACCAAGCTGTTGGTGGTGCCCAAATCGATGCCAACGGCCAAACGGTGCTGGTGCGGTGCGGCCGACATTCCGGGTTCGGCGATTTGCAGAAGTGCCATGTTTTGTGTGCCTTTTGAGTCATTTATTTTTAATCGGCGCGTATTTTAGCAGATTTGGCGCGGGTAGTTGAGTGATTTTGTCGGGAATACAAACTGTCGGAGCCTTTTCAGGCGGCTTGTAGTTTGAAAGATTTTTAAAATAGGATAATTACTTTACCAAATAAAATATTCTCATTTGTAATTTACTTTCTTTATATATTTCTTTATGCAAAAGTCAAAATAATCTCCGGCAGCTTCAAAATATTAAACCAAAGCCATTTATAACCGGCAAAAACGCTGCAACACACCACTACAACATATTGATATGAGTCAAGGTGCGGCAGTAGGAATACTACTATATTGTCGGAAAATTACTTACTTCATTCAGGAGAATCAAAAATGACGGAACACCAAACCCCGTCTTCCCGTCAAGGGCTGCCCGACCTTTCCAAAAGCATGATTTGGATGCTCAGCTTCGGTTTTTTGGGCGTTCAGACGGCCTTTACCCTGCAAAGCTCGCAAATGAGCCGTATCTTCCAAACACTCGGCGCCGACCCGCACGATTTGGGCTGGTTTTTTTTATTGCCTCCGCTGGCGGGCATGGTGGTGCAACCCATCGTGGGTTACTACTCTGACCGCACGTGGAACCCTAAACTGGGCGGCCGCCGTCTGCCTTATTTGATTTACGGTACCTTGATTGCCGTTATCGTGATGATTTTGATGCCGAATTCGGGCAGTTTCGGCTTCGGTTACGCTTCTTTAACGGCTCTGCTGTTCGGTGCGCTGATGATTGCTTTGTTGGACGTATCGTCGAACATGGCGATGCAGCCGTTCAAAATGATAGTCGGCGACATGGTTAACGACAAACAGAAAAGCTATGCCTACGGCATTCAGAGCTTTTTATCCAATACCGGTGCGATTGTCGCGGCCATCCTGCCTTTTTTGTTTGCCTTTTGGGGCTTGGCCAATACGGCGCCCAAAGGCGTGGTGCCGCAAACGGTGGTGGTGGCGTTTTATGTGGGCGCCGCGCTGCTGGTGGTAACCAGTGCTTTAACCGTGTTTAAGGTAAAGGAATACGACCCCGAAACCTATGCGCGCTACCACGGTATCGACCCTCAGGCCAATCATGAAAAAGTGAGCTGGGTTCAGTTGTTGAAAGAGGCGCCAAAAGCGTTTTGGACGGTATCGCTGGTGCAGTTTTTCTGCTGGTTTGCTTTCCAATATATGTGGACTTATTCCGCAGGCGCGATTGCAGAAAACGTATGGCACACCACCGATGCGTCTTCTTTGGGTTATCAGGAAGCAGGCAACTGGTACGGTGTTTTGGCGGCAGTGCAGTCTATCGCTGCGGTAGTGTGTTCCTACGTTTTGGCCAAAGTGCCCAACCAGTACCATAAACAGGCCTATTCGCTCTGCCTGGCGCTGGGCGCCGCCGGCTTTTTCTCGGTATTTGCGGTAACGAATCAATATGTGTTGGTTTTGTCTTACATTTTGGTCGGCATCGCTTGGGCAGGCATCCTTACCTATCCGCTAACCATTGTTACCAATGCTTTGTCGGGCAAACACATGGGCACATATCTGGGGCTGTTCAACGGCTCAATCTGCCTGCCGCAGATTGTTGCCTCCCTACTGAGCTTCGCTTTGTTCCCCATGCTGGGCGGCCATCAGGCGAATATGTTTCTGGTGGCGGGCGCGATGTTGCTGGCCGGGGCGCTGTCGGTGTTTTTGATTAAAGAAACGCACAGAGCCTAGGAAGCCGCCATGACTGCCGCACCCATTTTTTTCGGCCGGACCGGCGGCCGCGACATTTACAAATATATGTTGCGCAACGCACGGGGCACGCAGGCCGCCATTTTGACTCTGGGCGGGATTATTCAGGAGTTTTCGGTATTGCAAAACGGCATGCGCCGCCAACTGGTAGTGTCGCTGGACAATGCGGAAAGCTATGTACGCAATCCCTTTCAGATTAACAAGCAAATCGGACGCGTGGCCGGACGCATTCAAAACGCCTCTTTCGAAATCGGCGGACAGGTTTACCAAGTGGAAGCCAACGAAGTCAGACACGCCCTGCACGGCGGTGCCAACGGCCTGGGGTCGCAAATATTGGAAGCAAGCGCCGCAGGCCCGCAGGAGCTGGTACTCTCCACAGTGCTGCGGGAAGAAACCGACGGTTATCCGAACAACCTGAAGCTTTCCATCCGCTACCGCCTGACCGACGACAACCGTTTGGAAGTGCATTATCAGGCCGAGGCGCAAGGCGATACGGTTTTCGACCCCACCGTCCACATCTACTGGCAGCTTGCCGAAGGTTTGGGCAACGGCCGTCTGAAAATACCGGCAGGCCGGCATATTCCGGCCGACAGCGAAAAATTACCCGCTTATCCGCCCTATCCCGAAGATGCGGTATTTGATTTTTCAGACGGCCTCAAGCTTGATGAAGCCGTTGCGCAACTGCGGGCAAACACGCCCCGGCAAGGGTTCGACGATATTTATCAGGTCGAGCCCGACCTAAACCGGCCGGCCGCCGTTTTAGACACGGCCGACGGCTGCCGCATCAAAATTTTCAGCGACCGCAACGGCCTGGTGCTGTTTACCGCCTGTCCGGCCGATCCGGCCAAACACGATAAAGGCATCTACAACGCTTTGGCCACCGAAGCACAAACGCTGCCCAACAGCCTGCACCGCCCCGAATTCGGAGAAATCCGTATGCGCGGCGGCGAAACCAAACAAACCACCATTGTTTATCAAATCGAAACCAATTGAATGAAGGAAACCGCTATGTATACCCGAATCATGGACGTGCACCCTTGGAAAATCCAGTCTTCGCGCTTGGAAAAAGAACACAAACGCCTGCAAGAAAGCCTGACCAGCCTCGGCAACGGCTATATGGGCGTGCGCGGCAATTTTGAAGAAAGTTATTCCGGCGACAGCCACTTGGGCACCTACATCGCCGGCGTGTGGTTTCCCGATAAAACCCGCGTCGGCTGGTGGAAAAACGGCTACCCGAAATATTTCGGCAAAGCCATCAACGCCGTCAACTTCTTCAAAGCCAGAATTTTTGTCGACGGGCAGGAGGTCGACTTGGCAGCAAACGATGTGCGGGATTTTTCCGTGTGCCTCGATATGCAGGCCGGCGTGTTGCGCCGCACATTTACCGTGCTCGGCGTAAAATTTACCGTTACCAAATT
>JBHALY010000001.1:0-12184 GCA_041827905.1 Neisseria dentiae | reverse complement strand
GATGCCTTGGCCGCGCTGGTGGAGCGCAACCTCCAGGGCTGGCGTTAAAGCGCATGTTTTTTTCAGACGGCCGCAGTATTTCCTACCGTTGAACCGGCGGATAAAAACGGCGTTAACCGGCT
Organism: Neisseria dentiae; assembly: GCA_041827905.1. Taxonomy (GTDB): domain Bacteria; phylum Pseudomonadota; class Gammaproteobacteria; order Burkholderiales; family Neisseriaceae; genus Neisseria; species Neisseria dentiae_B. Next base: position 12,062 of record JBHALY010000001.1, on the reverse strand, counting down.
TTGCCACATATTGAAATTCCGGCCGCCGCCCTAACTTGCTTAAGCAGCCTGTTTGCGCGACAATAGCCGCAAACTATCACAAATCTAAGGAAGCACATCATGTCAGAAGAAACCCCCATCATCTTTACCGAAAGCTGCTGCGCCAAAGTGGCCGACTTGATCGCCGAAGAAAACAATCCCGATTTGAAACTGCGCGTTTTCGTAAACGGCGGCGGTTGCTCGGGTTTCCAATACGGCTTTACTTTCGATGAAATCAAAAACGACGATGATTTCGAAATCGAAAAAAACGGCTTAACCTTTTTGGTGGACCCCATGAGCTACCAATATCTGGTAGGTGCCGAAATCGACTACACCGAAAGCCTGCAAGGCTCGCAATTCGTTATCCGCAACCCGAACGCTACCACCACCTGCGGTTGCGGCTCATCGTTTTCCGTTTGATTTCCGCAATCCGGCCCCCGTGCAAGAACAAGGGTAGGGTGTTTGGGTTTGTGTTAAATCAATTTCTTGTGCCTGCCTAAAGGCGTAGGGGCAAAATAATTCGCAGAGGTGCGCATGCTTAATTTATAATCGCCGGCATTACTTTTTCAAATCATGCGTATCGGCTGCACAGGTTAAAATTGCCGTGCAGAAACCTTGCCGTTAGTATCTGTTTGATTTAATCGCAAATAAATACCGTTTGTATGTAACCGGCTGACAAAGCTGGTAGAATCGCATAACCTTGCTGTTTACATATTTGCGCATTTTAATAACCAAAAGAAACCGAATTTGCCAAAGATTTGTTTTCTTTAAAAATAATAAAGTATTGCTAGAGATTTGAAGTCTGAGCTTCAGAAATAGATTTAACGGAAAAATAATGAGTCAACAGAAATTTTATGACGTTTATGTGTCTTATCCGCCCGGTATCGACCGCGAGCGTATCAACGCCTGCCTGCTCGACAACCTGCCGGAAAATGAAGCCAATGACCTGATTCAGGCATTGGCCGAACGTCCACAGGCCATTATTGCGGAAAACTGCACCAAAGACGAACGCGAAAACGCCCAGCAATATTTCAGCTATCTGGGTTTGGATGTGATTATCCGCCACTCGCTCGAGCTGATGCCCGACGATACCGAAGAGGAGGATAAGGTTCAGCCCATCGTCGACCAATGCCCGGTGTGCCGCACCATGATAGACAATCCTGAAGAAACTGCGGAATGCCCCACCTGCCGTCTGCATTTTGCAACCGCTACCGAATCCGTTATCGCGCGCAAACGCATCGAGTGGGAAGAAAAAGTGGCTTTCGAGCATAAGAAGCAGCAGGAAATCGCGCACCGTATGCAACTGGAAAAGCTGGCCGAAGAAAAACGCCTGCGCAAGCAAATACGCGCGGAACTGGAAGAAAAAATGGAAAAGGAACTGGGCATGCCGCGCTGGATGTCGTGGTTCAAAGGTGAAAAAGCCTTGATTACAGGCGGCGTTATCTTGGTTGTTGTGATTATTTTGATTGCCGCAGGCTATTTTCTCGGCCAGTCGGGAAAGTAATCGGGTTATTCCTGCAAACGCATATAAAGGCCGTCTGAAATATCTTTTTCAGACGGCCTTATTGTTTGGTTTGCGGCGGTTTGCCTTATTGTTTTCAAGATTATTCCGCTTCGCGGGGTTCCAAGTGGTGCCATATATTGGCAGATAACCATATTTTTCTTTAAAAAAATCCATACTTGCTTTTTTATTGAAAAAATAAAATATAATTTGAAATTTAAATCCAAAAATAATTTATTTTATAAAATATTAAATTATTATTGGTGTGGGGATTTGCAGCCGCGTGCTGGTGCGGGCGGTGATTTTTTAAAAAAATTAAAATACCATTACACAGTTCGTGCCCAGGCACCTGCTTTATCAATAAGGAAAACTTCCAATGAACCACCAACCCGCAAAAAAATATGTTTTAGGCACCGTGGCTGTTTTGCTGCTGGCTGCCTGTTCTCCCGCCGAGCAAGCCGCCGCACCTGCGGCGTCGGGCACCTCTGCTGCGACAGGCAATAAAAAAATAGCCATTACGGCGATTGTGGAGCACCCCGCTTTGGATGCGGTACGCAAAGGCGTGATCGACGAATTGAAAAGCAAGGGTTACGAAGAGGGTAAAAACCTGACGGTTGATTTTCAAAGCGCACAGGGCAGCACCGCGAATGCTGCGCAGATTGCCAAGAAATTCGCCGGCAGCAATCCCGACGTGATTGTGGCAATTGCAACGCCGAGCGCGCAATCTGTGGTGGCCGCCACCAAAACCATTCCCGTGGTCTATGCCGGCGTAACCGACCCAGTAGCGGCGAAGCTGGTGCCGGGTTGGGAGGCTTCCAACACCAATGTAACCGGTGTTTCCGACGAGCTGCCGCTGGAGCCGCAAATCGATTTGATGAAAAAGCTCGTGCCTGCGGTGAAAAATGTGGGTTATGTGTACAGCCCGGGCGAAGTGAATTCCACCATCGTGTTGGATCAGCTTAAAGCCAAGCTCTCGCCCCAAGGCATCAATTTGGTGGCGGCGCCCGCGCAGCGTTCTTCCGACGTGCTCACTGCCGCGCGCAGCTTAAACGGCAAAGTCGATTTGATTTACACTTCGCTCGACAACAATGTGGTTTCTTCTTACGAATCCATGTATAAAGCCGCCGTGGAAATGAAAAAAACCCTGATTGCTTCGGATACCGGCTCCGTGAAACGCGGTGCGGTAGCTGCTTTGGGCGTGAACTATTATGATTTGGGTAAGAAAACCGGCGATGTGGTATTCCAAATCTTAAACGGCAAGAAAGCGGGTGAAATCCCGTCGGCCCGTATGGAAACTTTAGACCTGTTTTTAAGCAAAAAGAACGCCGCCGCCGAGGGCATTACCCTGCCGGAAGAGCTGATTAAACAGGCTAAAGAAGTGCAAGAGTAACCGATTGATTCGGTTTGATAAACGATTGGCCAACCGCAAAGGTTGGCTGATTGTGTTTTCAGACGGCCGTCTGAAAACACAAGGCAACCTGAAAGAAAGTTTGGCCAAACATGAGCTTGATTGCTTTTTTCGGCGGTATCGAAGCCGGCCTGATTTATGCGCTGGTGGCGCTGGGCGTGCTGATTTCGTTCCGCATTCTCGATTTCCCCGATCTGACTGCCGACGGCAGCTTCCCTTTGGGCGCGGTGGTGTTTGCCGTGTGTGTGGGTTCGGGTGTCAACCCGTGGCTGGCCTGCCTGGCCGGTGCGGCGGCGGGCGCTTGTGCGGGCATGATAACGGCGTGGTTGAACGTGTCGTTGAAAATTTTGCCGCTCTTGGCCAGCATTTTGGTGATGGTGGCTCTGTATTCGGTTAACCTGCGGATTACCGGCGGCACGCCCAATATCCCGTTGATTGGCGCGCCGAGCGTATTCGAACCGTTTGTGGCCGCCGATTTCAGCAACCAGTTTTGGGTGCAGCCGCTGATTATCGCCGGCTTTGTGATTGCCGCCAAACTGCTGCTCGACTGGTTTTTCAACACCAAAACCGGTTTGGCCATGCGCGCCACCGGCGTGAACGCGCGTATGGCCAAGGCGCAAGGCGTGGCCACCTCCAAAATGGTGGTGCTCGGCATGGCGATTTCCAACGCGCTGATTGCTTTGGGCGGCGCGCTGTTCGCCCAAACCACGGGCAGCGCCGATTTGGCCAGCGGTATCGGCACCATCGTTATCGGTTTGGCGGCGGTGATTATCGGCGAGAACCTGCTGAGCAGTAAGCGCATTATCTTTATCACGCTGGCCGCCATCGTGGGCGCGCTGGTGTACCGCCTGCTGATTGCTTTTGCCTTGGGCAACGAATTTCTGCAAAGTTTGGGTGTACGCCCGACCGATTTGAACCTGATTACCGCCGTGCTGGTGGTTATCGCCCTGCGCCTGCCGGCGGTTAAACGCTCGCTTACAAGGAAAACCACATCATGATGCGCGCCGATAATTTGAAAGTAACCTTCAATGCGGGCACTCCGATTGAAAACCCCGCCATGCGCGGCATGAGCCTGCATATCCGAGACGGCGAATTCGTTACCGTTATCGGCAGCAACGGCGCGGGCAAATCCACTTTTCTCAATGCCATCAGCGGCGATTTACCGGTGGACAGCGGCAGCATCCGTATCGACGGCCAAGACGTTACCCGCCTGCCCGCACACAAACGCGCCCATTTGGTGGCGCGCGTGTTCCAAGACCCGCTGGCGGGCACCTGCGAAGCGCTGAGTATCGAAGAAAACATGGCGCTGGCGTATTCGCGCGGCCGCAAGAGAGGCTTGAAGTTTGCGTTGAACAAGGCCAACCGCGAACTGTTTCGCGAAAAGCTCGCCGTGTTGAAACTCGGTTTGGAAAACCGCCTCACCGACCGCATCGGCCTGCTTTCAGGCGGCCAGCGCCAAGCTGTGAGCCTGCTGATGGCCAGTTTGCAGCCGAGCAAAATCCTGCTGCTCGACGAACACACCGCCGCACTCGACCCGAAAACCGCCGCTTTCGTGCTGGAGCTGACCGACCAGATTATCGCCGAAAACAAACTGACGGCGATGATGGTTACCCATTCCATGCGCCAAGCCCTCGACCACGGCAGCCGCACCGTGATGCTGCACCGCGGCAAAGTGGTGCTGGACGTTGCGGGAGAACAGCGCGCGGGAATGGATGTACCCGATCTGCTGGATTTGTTCGAGCAGACCCGCGGCGAGAAAGTGTCGGACGATGCTTTGCTGCTGGATTGAAGCGGGGCAGGGTAGGTGGACAGGCCGTCTGAAAGGTTTCAGACGGCCTGTTATTTTTGCAAAATTAAAAAAATATCACCAACAGTTTCTTTTTCGTCATTGTCGGGCTTGGCCCGGCAATCCGGCGCCGGAGGTTTCTGAAATATCCGCCTTCCGCCTGAACGGCAAACACCGGATTATCGGGTCAAGCCCGATAATGACGGAGCCAAACATTTCAGACGGCCTCAATAAATTTTGCAGAAGTTTCGGCCTGTTGCTTTCCGTCTATTCAATCCCCGCCCATTTGTGCGTCTGCACGCTCAATTGCCAATGCACGGCGGCATCGGGGCGGCTGTTTAACAGGCCGATTTGGCGGATGGTGTCGTAAATATTCATTTCGCCGTTTTGCTCGCAGGGCGAAAGATAATAATGTTCGGCGCGGATTTTCTGCTCCATCGCCGCGCAAAATGCCAGCACGTTGCCATCGGCCACGATGCGCACTTCGTCCGCCTGTTTGATGCACTGCTGTTCATACTTGGCCGCATAGCAGGCTTTCGGGCTGGCGGCCACATAATCGATTTGCGGCGGCGCGGGATTCAAGCCGTTGGTTTCCAGATACAGCCGGTAGCCGGCCGATTTCAAGGCATCGAGCAACACTGCCAAATGAGGCTGTATGGTCGGCTCGCCGCCGGTGATGATGATGTTGCGGGCGGTATAACTTTTCAGACGGCCTAAAATGTCCGCCAGGTTCATCATCGTGAACGTGAGGTAATCGGTGTCGCACCAGGCGCAGGCGAGATTGCATTTGCCCAAGCGGATAAACACGGCGCTCATGCCGGTGTTGTAGCCTTCGCCTTGCAGGCTCTCGAAAATTTCGACGATGCGGTATGCGGGGTTTTCGGGGCGGATTTCGGTCATGCCGCGCCCCTCACGGCCAGAAACGCCAACAGTGCGGGCAAGCCCTGTTTGATGAGAATCCCTTTGTTTGAGGTAACGGCGCCCCAAAGGGCGGCGGTTATCACGAAGCCGAGAAACAGCAAGGTGGCTTCGGTGCCGGCGTTTTCCGGCGCGAAAAACTGCGCCCATACGATGCCGGCGGCCAGAAAGCCGTTATACAGCCCCTGGTTGCTGAACATCACCTGCACGCGCTTTTGCTGCATAAATTCTTCGGGCAGGCCGAAAATGCGCGTGGTTTGCGGGCTGGGGATTTTGCACATTTCGAGATACATAATATAAAAATGTTCGGCGGCCACGATTAAGGCTAATACGGTTGCTAAGGTTTGCATGGTTTAATTTCCTTTATTTATAAGTAACCGCTGCGTCATACTCGGGCTTGACCCGAGTATCTCTTGTTGCCGAAGCTCAAAATACCCTGATCAAGCCCGAGTATGGCGGGTGGCACTTTTTAAATTGATTCACTGTATTCGGCGCACGAGGTGGGTGTTTCCCACAGTTTGACGCTGCACACGGGCAGGCCGGCGGTTTTCAGACGGCCGTAGATTTCCACACTCAGGTTTTCGGCGGTGGTGCGCCGGTTTAGGCGCAGGGTTTTCATCTGCCAGCCCTCCAGCAGGGCGGCGATCTGGCTTTCGCGCGCGTTGCCACCGTGATAAATGAAGGCATGGTCGAACGGCTCGATAACGGTTTGTTTGACGATGGTTTTCAAGTCGGCGAAATCCATCACCATGCCCGCTTTGGCGCCCTCTTCAATCAGGCCGTCTGAAACGGTGATTTCGAGCGAATACGTGTGGCCGTGCAGGTTTTGGCATTTGCCGTCGTGGCCGTCGAGCATATGGGAGGAATCGAAGGTGAAGATTTTGGTGATTTTCATGCTGTTTTGCCCGCCAAGTATTCTGTTAAACCGCGCTCGCGCAGCACGCAGCTCGGGCATTCGCCGCAGCCGCCCGCCACGCCGTGGTAGCAGGTGTGGGTGTGTTCGCGGATATAGTCCAAACAGCCTAATTCGTCGGCCAGCGCCCAGGTTTGCGCTTTGGTGAGGTACATCAGCGGCGTGTGGATTTGGAAATCGTAGTCCATCGCCAGATTGAGGGTTACGTTCATTGATTTGATAAAGATGTCGCGGCAGTCGGGATAGCCGGAAAAATCGGTTTCGCACACACCGGTAATCAGATGGCGGGCGTGGCGGCTTTTGGCGTAGATGGCGGCGTACAACAGAAACAGGGCGTTGCGGCCGTCGACGAAGGTGTTGGGCACACCGCCTGCGGGGGCTTGGATTTCGGCGGTTTCGTCCATCAGCGCGTTATGGGTGATTTGCTGCATCAGGCTCAAATCGAGCACGGTTTGGCGTACACCCAAATCTTGGGCGATCCAGCGGGCGCGTTCCAGCTCGATGGCGTGGCGCTGGCCGTATCGGAAGGTGATGGCTTCAACGTTGTCGTTGCCGTACCGGCGGATGGCCTGAATCAGGCAGGTGGTGGAATCCTGGCCGCCTGAAAAGACGACCACGGCTTTTTGAGGGTTCATGGCGGGGTTCCTAGTTTTGTTGTCGCGGGATGGATTGCGAACCGCGTGCGGCGAAGGAAAACGGCGATTATAACCGATTAAAGGTTTCAGGCCGTCTGAAAGTGTGTTTCAGACGGCCTGAAGTTTTTTTAACGGGTTGGAGGTTAGGCTTTCAATGCTTCTTGCAGTTCGCCTGCTTCAAACATTTCCATCATGATGTCTGAGCCGCCCATGAATTCGCCGTTGATATACAGCTGCGGAATCGTCGGCCAGTTGCTGTATTCCTTGATGCCTTGGCGCACGGCTTCGTTTTCCAGCACGTTAACGGTAACGAAATCTTCGCAACCTGCGGCTTGCAGAAGCTGCACGGCGCGCGAAGAGAAACCGCATTGCGGAAACTGCTTGGTGCCTTTCATAAACAATACCACGCGGTGGGTGGTAACCACTTCTTTGATTTGCTCTTGGATGCTCATGCTCGGTTCCTGAAAGTTATTGGGTGTAAAGACAAGATTATAGTGGATTCAATTGATTTCCGATACAAGACAGCAACGCCGTAGCGGAAGTTAAGTGAATCCGCACTATATGCGCTTTGGCGGCTTAGGGCAGTAGCGGCGCATTATGCAGGCCGGCTTTTTCGTTGAAGCCGAACATGATATTCATGTTTTGAACGGCCTGACCCGCCGCGCCTTTCACCAGATTGTCGATAACCGACAGCACAATCCACACGTTGCTTTGCGGGGCCTGCTGCACGCTGATGCGGCAGAGGTTGGCGCCGCGCACGCTGCGGGTTTCGGGCGTGCTGCCCGGCGGCATGATGTCGACAAACGGGCTGTTGCAGTAAAAATTGGCCAAGATCTCGTGCGGGTCGGTGCCGTCGTGCAGGTGCAGATACATGGTAGCCTGCATGCCCCGTATCATCGGCGTGAGGTGGGGAACGAACACCAAGCCGTCGGCCACATTGCTTTGCAGGCCGCTGATGGTTTGTTTGATTTCGGGCAGGTGGCGGTGACCGCCCACGCCGTAGGCTTTGAAATTATCGCCCGCTTCGCAAAACAGCGTGCCCACGTTGGCTTTGCGGCCCGCGCCGGAAACGCCGGATTTGCAGTCGGCAATCAACGGCATGTTTTCTTTCAGACGGCCTGCTTTCAATAAGGGCAGCAGGGCGAGGGAAACGCAGGTGGGATAGCAGCCGGGGTTGGCCACCAGTTGGGCTTGGGCGATGCTGCTGCGGTTCATTTCGCTTAAGCCGTACACGGCGCGGGCAACGGTTTCGGGGCTGGCGTGCGCCATGCCGTACCATTTTTCCCAAACGGGAATGTCTTGCAGGCGGTAGTCGGCCGACAAATCCACCACGCGCACGCCTTGCGCGAGCAGCGCAGGCGCTTCTTTCATGGCCACGCCGTTGGGGGTGGCGAAAAACACCACATCACATTGTGCCAAACCGGCTTCGTCGGGCGTTTGGAACGCCAAGTCATACACCCCGCGCAGGCTGGGGAAATAATCGGCTACGGCAATGCCGGCTTCGCTGCGGCTGGTTACGGCGCAAACTTCAACGTTTGGGTGGGCGGCAAGCAGGCGCAGCAGCTCTACGCCGGTGTAGCCGGTGGCGCCGACAATGCCGGCTTTGATGCGGTTAGGCATGATGGAATCCTCGGTGGTAGGCGGGTTGGAAAAGGCCTAAGTTTAAAACCATGCAGGCCGTCTGAAAAGGCGGATTTTTTCAGACGGCCTCAAACAAAACAGTCGTTTTAAGCGGCCGGACGCCTCATCCGGCCTTGCCGTCGGCGCGGGGCGAGAGCAGCCACGGGGTATAACGCCAGGCATACAAGAGCAGCGATAAGGCGAATAAAACGGCCGAAAAGCGGATGCCGTGGGTATAGGCCGTGCCGCTTGAAAAAGCAACGGCGGCGCGCACCAAAGCGGCGGCGGCCATCAGCCAAAAAGCCGCCGTTACCGATGCGGGCGCGGGGTAGATGGATCTGCCGGTGTGCCCCAGCGCGGTGCGCGCCATCATGCCCACGGTGAGCAGGCCGATACCGCCCACACCGGTTAAGTGCACGCCCAAACTCAGATAGGCCGGCTGCCATTGCGCCGCGCCGCTGGCAATCAGGCCGAGCGCGGTAAACAAGTAACCCGCAAACAACACCCACAGCATAGGTTCGCGCAACACTTTGCCGTTCCACCAGCGGCACACCTGCACCACATTGATAACGCCCGCCGCCAGCGCCGCTACGGCAGCCACGGGCAGGGCGGTTTGCAGCATCATCAGCACCGCCGCAAGCATGGGCAGCAGCAAAGCCGACAACGCCACCCAGGCAGGTGTGGCAACCTGCGGGATATTCAGGCGTTTGGCGGTGAAGAACGGCATAATCCGCATTCCCACCAAACCGATAAAGCCCGCCACCATCATCAGGCCCGCCATCAGACCGTTAAGCAGGGCGGCGGCATGAAACGGCTGCAAATAAAGGTGGAACAGTGCATGGGTCAGCCCGAACACAAACAGGGCCGCCACAGCGATATAGTTGCGCGAATTGCGGCTGCGGATAACCGGCAAAGCCAAACACACCGCCGCATACCAAAAAAACACCGTTCCCGCGATGCCGCTTAAAGCCGCGCCGTGCGGAAAATACAACGCAACCCGCGCCACCAGCCAGCAGGCGGCCAAAGCCGCCAGCGCCGCACCGCGCGTGGGCGGCTGCCCCGTCCAAGTGGCGACGGCGGTTAGCAGAAAGCCCACCACCACAGCGCCCGCATAACCCCAAATCATTTCGTGGGCGTGCCAGTAAAGCGAAGGCAGCTCTGCCGTGCCCTGATAACCCAAGCCCCACAGCAGCACCGACAGCGCGCCGAAAATCGCGGCCAGCGGATAAAACGGCCTAAAGGCCATCGCCCATACGGGGCGGTCGAAAAAAGCGTTCATGGCGGTTCCTGAAATTTTGTTATGGGTGAAACGGCGGAAGTTTTTCAGACGGCCTGCGGTGTGTATGGCCGTCTGAAAAGATTATAAAAACGGCTCAACGGCGGGAAACAGCTCGCGTTCTTCAAAGCGGGCGTGGTCGCGCAGTGTGCGCGCAAACCCGGTGTTCCATGTTTCGCTGCCGTATTGCGGCGCGGCGGCCATTGCGCGCAGTTGGCGGTGGTCGGCCTCGAAGCGTGCGCGCAGGGCAGGGTCGAGCTTGGGCCAGAGCGGAGCGAACTGGTTTTCTTCGGCAGAAAAATGCGCCAACAGGTCAGGCAGGTGGGCTTCGATGTCGGCCTGATGGTTATCGGCGGGGTTGCGCAGAATACGCACGCACAATGCCAGCGAATGATGGTGTTCGCGCGAGCGTTCGATTAGATCGGGGTGGCGTTTCAGCGGTTTCATGGCGTTGCTGCTGGATAATTTTATAAGTTTCATATATTATGAAACTTATCTTGCCCATAAGTCAAACCCATTACGATCATGTATTTAACCCAACACACCGATTACGGTCTGCGCGTGCTGGTTTATACCGCCGTAAACGACGATGCCTTGGCCAATATCGGCACCATTGCCGACACCTACGGCATCTCGAAAAGCCATTTGATGAAAGTGGTTACCGCGTTGGTGAAAGGCGGTTTTCTCGACAGCGTGCGCGGCAAAGGCGGCGGCCTCAAGCTCGCCCGCACGCCCGAACACATCAACATCGGCGCGGTGGTGCGCCATTTGGAACCGATGCAGCTGGTTGAGTGCATGGGCGAGAACAACCAATGCCTGATTACCCCGGGCTGCCGTTTGGCGGGCATACTCGGCGGGGCGATGAAAGCCTTTCTGAATTATCTCGACGGCTTTACGCTGGCCGACTTGCTCAACAAACCCATCTACGATCTGCTGTATCTGCCGAAAATTTCCATCTTGGCCGAAAGCCGTTTGTAGCAAAACGGGCGCGCTTTAAAAATTTAAGAAGGCCGTCTGAAAATGTTTTTTCAGACGGCCTTCTAAATGCAGGATTCACCCGAAAGCATAAATACGGCGGCTGCCACGCACCCCGCAAAACCGTATTTGCCGTTTCGGCCTGCCAGCCTTCAAATAACCTTCATCACTGTTTTTACGGTGATTTATTTGTGTAAAATTTCTGTGAATAGAGGTGCGGAAGCCTTAAATTAAGTTGCAAACAGGAATAATTGCTATTAACATACCGAGCTATGAAAAATGAACGTATTTTAACCCCCACCACGTTCGCGTTGGTGGCTTTTTTACATATCGGCCTGATGGCTTTGCTGTGGCATGGCAGGCCGCCGCAGCAGATAGAAATGGCGACCATCGAATTCGTCGATTTGGGTGATTTCGGCGGCGGAGACGGCCAAGCCGAAGGTGCGGGCGCGCCTGCGCCCGAAACGGCGGCACCGCCTCAGCCCAAACCCGAGCCGGCCAAGCCCAAAGAAACGCCTAAGCCCCAACCCAAACCGGCCGAGCCGCCCAAGGCGGAACTGAAACCTGTGATTACCCAAAAAGCACAGGCCGATATCCGCCAAACCAAAGAGCAGCCAAAACCCAAACCGGTGGAAAAAACCAAGCCCGAGCCGGTGGAGAAACCCGTAGCAAAACCGGTTGAGAAACCGGTGGAAAAAGTGGCGGAAAAACCTGCTGCCGCACCGGTTGAAAAACCGGCGGCAGAATCCGACAAACCCGCAGCGGCAGGCTACGCCAGAGCCAAAGACGGCCAAGGCGACGGCAGCGGCTACGCCAAAATACAGGGCAAAGGCAGCGGCTCCGGTAGCGGCGAAGGCCGTGGCACGGGTAGCGGTTCGGGCAGCGGCAGCAGAAGCGGCGACGGCCACGGCGAAGGCGGCGGCAGCGGTGCCGGCAGCAGCCGCGGCAACCCCGTTAAAGCCACCGGTTCTATTCCGCGTCCGCCGTATCCGCCGCTTTCCGAAGAAAACGG